>JAEEWW010000111.1 GCA_016287815.1 Treponema sp.
GGTAAGGTTCCTCGCGTACCATCGAATTAAACCACATGCTCCACCGCTTGTGCGGGCCCCCGTCAATTCCTTTGAGTTTCACCCTTGCGGGCATACTCCCCAGGCGGTACACTTATCGCGTTTGCTTTGGCACACAGACTCATGTCCACGCACCGAGTGTACATAGTTGACTGTGCGGACTACCAGGGTATCTAATCCTGTTTGCTCCCCGCACCTTCGCACTTCAGCGTCAGTCATCTGCCTGCAGCCTGCCTTCGCCATTGGTATTCTTCCTAATATCTACAGATTTCACCCCTACACTAGGAATTCTGGCTGCACTTCAGTGACTCTAGCTACCCAGTTCTCAATGCAGTTCCGGAGTTAAGCCCCGGCATTTCACACCAAGCTTAGGTAACCGCCTAGATGCCCTTTACGCCCAATAATTCCGAACAACGCTCGCAACTTACGTGTTACCGCGGCTGCTGGCACGTAATTAGCCGTTGCTTATTCAAATCCTACCGTCACCACAATGCCATTCCCTGCACTGCTTATTCGTCAGATTCAAAAGGACTTTACAACCTTTCGGCCTTCATCGTCCACGCGGCGTCGCTCCGTCAGACTTTCGTCCATTGCGGAATATTCTTAGCTGCTGCCTCCCGTAGGAGTCTGGGCCGTATCTCAGTCCCAATGTGTCCGTCCACCCTCTTAGGCCGGATACCCATCGTCGCCTTGGTAAGCCGTTACCCTACCAACTAGCTAATGGGCCGCGGGCCACTCCTTCAGCGATGCCGTAGCATCTTTCCTCTATGTCCTCTGACAACATAGGTCGTATCTGGTATTATCTCCTATTTCTAGGAGCTATCCCGGTCTGAGGGGTATGTCACCCACGTGTTACTCACCAGTCCGCCGCTCTAGGATATAGCAAGCTATATCTTACCGCTCGACTTGCATGCTTAAGACGCGCCGCCAGCGTTCGTTCTGAGCCAGGATCAAACTCTCCATGATTATTTCAATGCCCCGAAGGGCAATGATTTTCATAAATCGTTTGATTCTTCTATTAAAAGAATCTATCTTGGATTTCATCTTAATTTCTTAAGATGAAACGTTCATTTGGTCTCTTCACCTTATCTAGCTGACAGTTTCAAGTTGCACTTAAAACTGTTTTTTGTCTTTTCTTCCCTTCCCTATACTTTTCAAAGAACTGATTGTCACTTGTGAGCGTTGAGTGCTCTTTCGTGACGGTGATTGAGACTATATACCAAACTGCACTTTTGTGTCAACAGTTAAAATCACTTTTTTTAACTTTTTTTTTGCTTTTTTTTATTTTTTTTCACTAAGATTTTTCTGGTGTTTTTTTTCACAACGGCATCGCAGGAACAGCTGAAATTTTTCCCTTATTGAAAAATGGCTCCCAGTCGTTACAAACGCATTATAAATTATTTTTATATACAATTTTGTGTACTTTCACAAAAGGCAGCGACTCATGCTACAAGAGAACCGGTGCCGTTGGTTTGAAAGCATGTTCATCTCATTCTTTTCCGGTTCTATTGCGCACGGTCGCTGTCTTTTGTTTCCGTACCCAAAATTTTTTCAATATTAAACTGATTATAATGCGTTTGCGCCGGGCGATTATAAGCGGTTAAAAGCTGGCGGCGCAGAAAGGTGCGGAAAAGAGACGGAAAACCGGCGGAATGGTGTAGCACTCGGGAACACACAGAAAAAAAACATACAGACGCGGCAAAGCTGCCGCGGACGCCGCCATATAAAAAAAATGCGGACAGCCCATGCTATCCGCAACGCACTGACCTGCCTCGCATGCGAGGCAGCTTCTTTTTATATAAAAATCAATTAAGTTCGTCTTTAAATATTTCGCCAAAATGCGAAATGTAATCTGCAAAAGAAAGATAGCTTGCGGCAAGGCAGCCTGCAAACAGAACAACACAGGCAATTTTTAGCGACGGGAGCGCAGAAGAAATGTCTAAGCCAAGACGGGCGGCACTTTCTACGGCGAGCGCAAAGAATCCTGATGTTATATATAGAACAGTTTTAAATTTTCCGCCTTTGCGCGCAGCGATTGAAATGCCTTTTTTAGTTGCAATCATACGGACAAAGTTCATGGAAAATTCGCGGTAAATTATAAACATAAAAACTACCGGCGGCATGAAAGATACGCCGGCAAATCCCTTAAACAAAAGGCTTGCGAAAATCGTAAGGTTTAGCATAACGTCAGCAAACGGGTCAAACAGTTTTCCAAAATCGCTTACTTCATTTTTTTTACGGGCAAAAAAACCGTCAAGGAAATCGGTAAATTCAAGAAAAGCGAGCAGAGGAATCATTATAAACACAGACGGAGCGGCAAATTTACCTGTCCAAACCGGAATAAAATACAATAAAAAATAGACGGGAGCACCTAAGACGCGGCACAATGTAAACTTATTTGATAATTTCATAAAAAAAATATTAATCGAACGATTGCAAAAGTCAAGTAGAAAATAACCGGCGGCACAGCCAGATTTTTGGCAGGCCGCCAGGAAGTTCTACTGTATATTCAGCTAGATACAGTAAACATAATTTTCTTTTCTTGGAGCAGGTGCTTTTGCAGGTTCTGCGGCATAGCCTAGTGCGCAGTGTCCGATGCCTTCGAATTCGCCTTCAATTCCAAGCTTTTTTAGAATTGATTTGCCAAAATCAGATTCAAATTCTTCTTTTGCGCGGTGAATCCAGATGCTTCCAACGCCAAGACTTTCTGCTGCGTTCATAAGGTTACCCATAACAAGGGCTCCGTCATAAACGTGTGTTGCAACATCTTTTCTGGCAAGAACTATAAGGATAACCGGTGCTCCGTAGAACGGATCAAAACCTTCGCCCCAGCCGCCAATCTTTCTGTTTTCTTCAGAAATTTCATCGCGAAGCTTTTTGTCTGTAACGGCAATGATAATAGGGCTCTGTTTTCCCATTCCTGTTGCTGCATAAGTTCCGGCTTTAAGGATAGCCTTAAGTACTTCATCCTTTACCATATCAGGCTTGAATTTTCTGCAACTTCTTCTTGTTTCTAAAACCTTTAAAGTTTCGTTCATTATTTATTTACCTCCATAATGTTTCTTGCAAACTCTGCCGCAGCTTTTATGTCATCTTATATCTTTATTTTTTTTGTATTACCGGTTTTTCACCAGTTTGAATGAACGCTTTCGCGGATATATTTGTCGTAAATATCTTTTACGCCTGCCATCTGCTCGTCGGTAAGAGCAGGTGCTTTTGCCGCATTTACATTTGAATAAACCTGTTCAACTTTACTTGCCCCGGGAATTACAACACTTACTGCATCATGCATCAAAATCCAGCGTAAAGCATAAGGAATCAAATCCTGTGTATTAAAAAGATTTTTAAGTTTATCGACTGCTTCAAGACCAAGATTATAATCAACTCCAGAGAAGGTTTCGCCTTTATCAAAAGATTCTCCGTTTCTGTTAAAGGTTCTGTGGTCTTTCTGTCCAAAAACAGTGTCCTTTGTAAATCTACCGGTCAAAAGTCCGCTTGCTAACGGAACACGTGCAATAATGCCTACATTTTTTTCCACTGCTTTCGGGAAAAGAACTTCTTCAGGCTTCATTCGGAACATGTTAAAAATTACTTCAATTGCAGAAATACCGTATTCCATTGCATCAAGGCCTTCTGAATTTTTTTCTATACTTACGCCGTAATCCCGAATTTTTCCGCTTTGCTTTAATTTATCGAGCTTGGTAAAAATTTCGTCCTTTTTAAAAACTGAAGAAGGCGGACAGTGAAGAAGAATATTATCAAGTTTTTCAAGGCCTAGACGAGAAAGACTTCCGTCAACAAATTTTTCAACTGCCTGAGGCGTGTACATGTCAGCGGTGTGCGGTTTTAAAGCGCGGCCACATTTTGTTACAACATAAAAGTGTTCCGGATGCTTTTTTAAGAACTTTCCGATTGTTTTTTCGCTGTTTCCGCCGTTGTAAACATCAGCGGTATCAATAAAAGTGATTCCTGTTTCGTATGCGGCTTCAAGAATTTTCATTGCCTCTTCTTCGTTAAACGGGTCACCCCATTTTGTTCCAAGCTGCCAGGTTCCTAAGCCGATTCTCGAAACTTCTCTTCCGGTACGGCCAAAAACAGTTTTTTCCATTTATTGCTCCTTTGATTATTGTATTGATTGCCTTTGCGGTTGTATTTCTCTTGCTGAGCGTAGTACGCCATAAGTTTAGTGTGTCTTTTCAGTTCAGTGTCACGCAACAGTTCAGTTCACTGTTGCGCCTCGCTTTAGTTCAATGTCGCACTATTTAATTTTACACAATTATTATAAATATAACGCAATAATTACTAATCGCCAAGTTTTTCTTATATTGACCTTATTTTTTTATGTTGCCTTGAGTATTTTGTTGTCGTATATTCTATAATATGAATGAATTGAATAAATCTCAGATTGCAAATGTTAGAAATATTATTGCACAGCTTTTGCCAGCGGTTTCTTCTGCCGAAGCGAAATTTAAAAGTGCTAAAAACTGGGGAATTTTAGATATTCTTGGCGGCGGATTTATTGTTGACATGATAAAACATTCAAAAATCAATTCCGCAGGTCAGGATATGAATAGAATAAATTATCTTCTCGGCCAGCTTCAGACTGAATTGAACAAAACAGTTTTTCCTACGGATTATACTTTAAATGTTCCGGGTTTTGCGACTTTTGCCGATTTTGTTTTTGACGGATTTATTGCAGACATTTACATGCAGTCAAAAATTTCAAGCAGTTTGAATCAGGTTCGCGAATTAAAAGAAAAACTTTTGCTGCTTGACCGCGAAATGGCGCGCATGGAAACGCTGTAATAAAAAACACCGCTATGGAAAACCGCGGAACCGGCATCTTAGTTGCGGAACACTTGCGGGACAGGCATCTTGATTTTGGAGGATTTGATTTATGAACGATAAAAAAGATATTTCAGATTTACCTGTTAAAGAAATGATAGATAAAGCATTTGAAATGCTAAAGCGCGCTTACACGCCTTATTCACACTGGAAAGTAGGAGCTGCCCTTTTAAGCGAAACCGGAAAAATCTGGGGCGGCTGTAATATAGAAAACGCTGCGCATACGCCTTGTAATTGTGCCGAACGGACAGCTATCTTTAAGGCAATAAGCGAAGGAGATACAAAATTTAAGGCGATTGCCGTTGTCGGCGGACGCGAAGGAAACGTTACTGACTATTGCGCTCCATGCGGAGTTTGCCGTCAGGTTATGATGGAATTCTGCGATCCGGAAACTTTTATCGTAATAAGTGCAAAAAGTCCTACAGAATATAAAATTCAGACTTTAAAAGAACTTTTGCCGGACGGCTTTGGTCCTGCAACCTTGATTTGTTAAGCTGCGCGAAAAAATGAATTTTGCGAAGCCACGCAGCTAGAATTGCGTGCACAAAAAAATAATTCTTCTAAGTTGAGACAAAAATGAAAATCAATTTAAATTTATCTGCTTTTTTTAGAGACTGGTTTCTTGTTACAAGTGAATGTACTCTTTCTTTTGCAATAATCGGAACTTTATTCGCACGGAATGCCGCAATTTCCTACGCATATTTTTTTATTCCGATTTTACTGGGCTTTATCTGCATGCTCCCATGCCTGCCCGTTTATCTTTATGAAAACATGACAATTCCGCAGGTTATACTTCAACGCGCGGCAGAATTTTTTGTTCTAGTAGCTGTCTGTGTATGGACGGCAAATCTTCTTGCAGGAGAATTTCTTGGGAAAACCGGACTTTTTTTTGTCGGCCTAAGCGTTTTGTTTTTTGATGCCTTGTCTTATACCGTAATGTATTTTATGGAAAAAGCTGAATCAAAACGGCTGAACGAAAAATTAAAGGCGCTTTCTGAAAATAAAGAAAAGCTTCAGCCGGATGTGGATTTAATAAATAAAATTTCTACTATTGAAGCTTTTGGCGAACATAACAGCAAAAGAAAAATCCCGATTACAGAAATTCTTTATTTTGAAGCAGATGCCGAACAGGTTTTTGCCTATACCACAAAAGAAATTTATCAGGTAAAGCAGCGCCTTTATCAGGTTGAATCACTTTCGCGGGTTGCAGGAATTGTCCGCGTTTCTAAATCTCATTTGATTAATCTGAATAAAATCCAGTCTGTAAGAACTGCCCTTAACAGCCGCCTTTACGCAAAAATGGCAAACGGCGAAGAAGTTCTTGTAAGCAGAAAATACGCTCCTGAATTGAAGCAATCTATTTCTTAAAATAACCTGCATCTTATCGACTAAAACATGCATCTTGTCTAAAATATATTCACTTTTCCTTTTTATCTGACTTATATTCTACACATCTTGATTGATTGCGTTAAATTCAAAACCACACATTCCCGTGGATTCTTAGAAACGGGAAAAGATACGGAGAATAAAAATGAATAGAATTCAGAGAAAAATTAAAGCACAAAAAATGAACTATTCTACTGCAAGCATAAGCGGAATAGCTTCTATTTTTCTTGCGGCAAAATTTACAATGATGATTACAAATTTACCGTCAGAAACAAAAATCAAACAGAATGAAAACAGGCAGGAATCAAAATGAAAAATAAATTTATTTTACTGACAATTTTTACAATCGTCCTGAGTTTTAGCGGAACGGCTTTTGCCGATGAATTCGATGATTTTTTTAACCACGTTTCAGGCGGCGGAGAACTTGCCGTTGGCGTAAATACACCGGTTGCCCCGGCTCCCGACGGAAAGGAATTTGAATACGGTGCTATCCCGTCTTTTCGTGTAGGACTTGCAGGAGAATATCATTTTAATGATTGTACAGACCTTCAAGTAAAGGCTTTATATCATTATTCAGGATTTTCGTATACGGATTCTGACAACAAGATAAAATCTGATTTTATAACAGTTGATGTACCAGTTCTTTTTAAATACACACTGACAGGCACCGCTAGAGGAACGACTTCAGGAACGGAGAATAAAAACTCCTGCGGAAGGCTTGCCGTTTTTGCAGGACCGAATTTTTCTTTTGTCCTTTCTGATCCACATGATGATAAAAACGACAGAAATCATTCCAGTTCAAACGAAAATGATAAAACAAAAACAGGCGATTTACATGCTATCGGTTTTGAACTTGGCATGGAATATTCTTTTGCTCGCGTAAAAGGGCTTAGAATTGGTTGCTCAGTTTTGCTTGATTTTGTAAACTTTCATGACGGAGCTCAATTTAATACCAGAAGAGCATGCATAATGCCTTCAATCGGTTACTGGCTCTAAATTTGTATATACAAAGAAAATACAGAATAAATTTTAAAAACCAGGAGAGAAAAATGAAAACAATCGGACTTATCGGCGGAATGAGCTGGGAAAGCACAATTACATATTATGAAATTTTAAACAAAGAAGTTGTATCTGCCTTGGGCGGTTTCCATAGTTCAAAAATAATGATGTACAATGTAGATTTTGCA
>JAEEWW010000020.1 GCA_016287815.1 Treponema sp.
ATTTTATCAACAATATTTAGTTATAAAGTAAGAAAATTCGTATTAAAAATGTAATTTTTAGTACAAATTTTGTAAAATTTGAGGAAGTTTTATAAAATGAATACGATTCCTAAAACCTTTTATGAAAGAATTCTTTATATTTTGAAGATAAAACAAATAGCTCTTGTTACATTCTATCAGGATTTACACCTTGCCAAAAGTACAGTTCAATATTGGAAAAAGAATAACATTCCTTCTGGAGAGACAGTGTTAAACCTTGCAAAATATTTAGATGTTTTGCCCGAGTGGTTAATATATGGTAAAACAGAATGTAATTCATCAAATAATGCTGCTCAATCAATCATCGTAAGCAGAATATACAATCAATTACAAGCTCTAACAAAGATAGTTGATACTAGTGATGAATTATTTTATAAACCACTAGATAAAGAAGAATATGCTACAAAATTATTCTTTTGGAAAGAAGGGTATCAAAGAATAGATTTAGAATCATTAATTGATATTTCTGAGAAAATTAATCTTAGCCTTGATTTATTATTAGCTAATAAAACACCAATAGATACAAGTGCAGAAAGAAATTATGTGAGAAATGAACAAGAAGATTATTTACTTAAATATAATAGATTATTGTCTCCTGCTGGTCGCAAGAATGTTTACGAACACAATTATGCAACATTTATCAAAGAACAATATGATAAACATATAAAAGAGAAAGATAATCCTGTGTTTAGTCAGGACTGGGATCCATTTGAAGACCCAAATTTTGATGAAAATGCTTTTGTTTAATTGTTAATAAATTGTTAATGTTTTCAACAATACACTACAAAACATTGACATAAAAAGTCATAAAAGGTATGTTTTTGACTACAAATATAGACAAAACATGACAATTAGAACATATATGCAGTTTGGGACCAGAATGTCGCAGGTTCAAATCCTGTCATTCCGACTTGCAAACGAGTTTGCTTTTTTTGCAGACTCGTTTTTTTTTGCTTACCAATGTATATTTTTTTCAAAACAGGATTTGAAGCGGAACACGCGTGTAATTGCAAAACTAATACACAAGTTTATCTTTTCCTGTCTGCTTACCTTTGTAAAGATTTATATCTGCATTTTCAATTGTTTCGTTTATTTTATTATCAAATTTATGTTCTGCCATTCCGCCTGTAAGAGAAATCTTAAAATGTTCGTCCTTATAGACAAAATCATGGTTTCTTACAGTATCAAAGACTTTCTTCATAACAGAAACAGCTTCTTCCATCTTATCAGGGTATGTCTGTGCAAAAAGGAATTCTTCTCCACCCCATCGGCAGACTAATAAATCAGAAACATTAACATCCAGAGAAAAATAATCATCATCGCCGTATTTATGAGAAAACTGTAAAAAAATATTTGCAAGTTCACTTAGAATGTAGTCACCGGCATCGTGTCCGAATTTATCGTTAAAATGTTTAAAGTCGTCGATATCAACTATTGTAATTGCAAATTTATATTTTTCTTTCAGAAAATCCGAATGAAGTTCCGTAAAAAAATCACGCATTTTATGCCGGTTAAACAAATTTGTAAGTTCATCTTTCTGCGCAATTATTGAAAGTTTAGTTTCCCAGTTATTAAGATATCTCGTATTTTCATCAATTCTTGAAGTAAGAAGATAGTAAAAATTAAGAGCATTAAAGATGAACAGTCCTATTACTGTTTTGGTGCTTAAAACGTAAACCGGCGGAAAAATATTTGTAATGATGGGAGAAACAGCAATTATAATCAGCACCGGGATTCGATTTCCCTTGAATCTGAAATTTCCGCCATATTCATGATTTATTACAGTTATTATATTGTTCGTAGTTATAAACCAGCCGAAGCCGTAAAGAAAGAAACCAGGTTCCCAGCCAATACAGAGCGGAGTAACAATCAACTGCATAAGCAGTTCAAGGTTTGCCAATTTATAGAAAAGTTTATAATTCGGCCTGTACAGCGTCATTAAATACTGAAATATAAAAAAGAACACTACCAGCAAATTGTAAAGTGCAAGCAGATAAATTTTGAGCAGAAAAAACATAACAGTAAACATAAAATGAATGAATGCTAATGACGAACAGATTTTGATTATAGAAGAATAAATTTTATTTCTATTTTTTTTTGTCATGTAGATTTTTCCTTCTGCCATAAAATGATAACCTATATTGCCATTATTGTCAGTATTTTCTTATTTCAGTATAATACGGTATTTATACGGAGCATTCAGCTCCTTTTCCATAAACGGAAAAAGAAAGTTGTTTTATTTATTGAGGTATTTTTATGAAAGCTATTGAACTGGAAAAAGCCTACAACCCAAAAGATTTTGAAGACAGAATTTACAACGACTGGGAGAAAAATGGTTATTTTAAGCCGTCTTCGGACGTGGATTCTCCAGTTCATTCCGTCTACGAAGAAAAAGCAAAAAAACTTTCTGCTGAAGAATTAGCAAAGGCATCTTATACAGTAGTTATTCCGCCGCCAAACGTTACAGGCGTTTTACACATGGGACACGGTTTGAACAATACTTTGCAGGATATTGTTGTCCGCTATCATCGTATGAAGGGTGACAACACACTCTGGGTAACTGGAACAGACCATGCAGGTATTGCAACACAGAACGTAGTTGAACGTCAGCTTAAAAAAGAAGGCAAAACCCGCAACGATTTAGGCCGTGAAAAATTTATTGAACGCACATGGGAAGTTAAAAATGCCCATCACGATATTATCGTAAAGCAGCAGAGAAAACTTGGTAACTCAACTGACTGGGAACGTGAACGCTTTACCTATGATGAAGGTCTTTCAAAATCTGTCCGCGATGTTTTTGTTACATTATATGAGCGCGGACTTATGTACAAAGGTCAGCGCCTTGTAAACTGGTGTCCGCGCTGTGGAACAGCTCTGGCAGATGATGAAGTAGACCACGAAGATACACAGGGTGCAATGTATCATATTTATTATGAATACGCAGACGGTTCCGGTAAAATTGAAGTTGCTACAACACGTCCTGAAACATTCTTTGGTGATACAGCTGTTGCCGTAAATCCTTCTGATGAACGTTACAAATCATTGGTAGGTAAAAAACTTCGCCTGCCTTTAACAGGCAAAGAAATTCCTATTATTGCAGATGATTACGTAGATAAAGAATTTGGAACAGGTATGGTAAAAATTACACCTGCTCATGACCCGAACGACTGGGAAGTTGGTCTCCGCCACAATCTTGAAGTTATAAATCTTTTAACCCCGGACGGAAGATTAAACGAAAATGTTCCTGAAAAATACCGCGGCTTAAAGCCTGAAGCAGCCCGTAAACTTGTAATTGAAGATCTGGAAGCTGCAGGCCTTTATAAAGGTGAAGAAAAAATGGTTCACTCGGTAGGTCACTGCTACCGCTGTAAGACAGTTGTAGAACCATATCTTTCTGCACAGTGGTTTGTAAAAATGAAGCCTCTTGCTGATAAAGCCCTTGCCGCATGGAAAAACGGTGAAATTCAGTTCTTCCCGCAGAAATGGGAAAATACTTACCGCAACTGGCTTGAAAATATTCGTGACTGGTGTGTAAGCCGCCAGATCTGGTGGGGACACAGAATCCCTGCATGGTATTGCGAAAAATGCGGCGAAACAATTGTAAGCCGCGAAGATCCTTGCAAATGTCCTAAGTGTGGTGCCGGCGCAGACCAGCTTAAGCAGGATCCTGACGTACTTGATACATGGTTTAGTTCATGGCTTTGGCCGTTCAGTACACTTGGCTGGCCGCAGCAGACAGAAGATTTAAAACGCTTCTACCCTACAACCGCTCTTGTAACTGCTTACGATATCATTTTCTTCTGGGTTAGCCGAATGATTATGGCAGGACTTGAGTTTACTGGTAAAGCTCCGTTCCATGACATTTACATTCACGGCCTTGTACGCGACAAGCAGGGAAGAAAAATGTCCAAGTCTTTGGGCAACGGAATTGACCCTCTTGAAATTATCGATATGTACGGTTCTGATGCCCTTAAATTTACTCTTGCGTTCATGTGTGCACAGGGACAGGATATTCTTGTAGATAAGGATTCTTTCAAACTTGGAAGCCGTTTCTGTAACAAGGTTTGGAATGCAAGCCGCTATCTTTTGGGAAATCTTGAAGGCCGTAACCTTATTGCCGTAAAAGATTCAGATTTAACGGAACTTGATAAGTGGATTTACAGCCGCCTGAATCACGCAGCAAAAACTGCCCGCGAAGCATTGGAAAGCTACCGCTACAACGATGCAGCAAGTGCCATGATGGAATATTTCTGGAATGAATTCTGTGACTGGTATGTAGAAGCTACAAAGATTAATTTCAAAAACGGTGATGATAAAGAAAAAGACAGACAGGCTTCTGTATTGATGAACATTCTTGAAGAAAACCTTCGTCTGCTTCATCCGTATCTGCCGTTTGTAACAGAAGAAATCTATGCAAAACTTCCGCTTAAAGAAATTGCAGCAAACAGAAAAACCGCATCTTCCGGCGCAGAAGGCAAGCAGAAAATCGTTTCTAACAGCGAATATACAGGAATGCTTATAAACGCTCCTTATCCGGAATTTGTACAGGAGCGCGATAATGCAGAAATTGATGCACGCTTCGAAGTCCTTAAGGATTTGATCGGCAAAGTACGAGCGCTCCGTGTTGACTGTGGAATTGACCCTGCAATAAAAATCAACATTGCAATTTCAATTGTAAAAGGTTCAAGTGCAGAAGTTTGCCGCGAAAAAGTAGAAATGATTCAGCTTTTAGCCGGTGTTTCTAAAGTTGAATTTGTAGAAGCAAAACCAGCAAGTTCAATTGGAACTGTCGGAACAGGATTTGAAGCATTCATTATTGTTGACGAAAATATCAATAAGGAACAGCTTCTGGCACGATTTAGAAAGACAATTGAAAAAGAACAGGGGTATGCAAAAATGAGTGAAAATAAACTTAACGGAAATTTTGCAAAGCATGCTCCTGCTGAAGTTGTTGCCGCAGAACGTGAAAAACTTGAAGAAGGTTTACGCCGTATCGAAAAGTTGAATTCTTACATAAACAGTTTGTAAAAATCAGCAAAATTACGGTAAAATAAAATATCTGGAAAAGCCGGAACTTTCGGATTTTCCAGACTCACATAAAAAGTCATATAAAAAAGGAGGCATATATGGGCAAGTATGAAATGCATACAAAAAAACCTGAAACAATGGACAACGAATCTATGCTCCAGCTAAAAGGTATTTTTCTTGCTCCATATATGCAGCTTGCAACCCAGTTAATCGGAAAAGTCCGCTATGCCGGCGGAAATATGTTTCGTCATCAGATAGATACAATGGGCATTCTGATTGACTACGGGTACATTGATTCAGTTCTTTTAAAAGCTTCTGTCGTACATGACTGCATAGAAGACATTCCGGAATTTGATCCACAGCAGATTATAAATGTTGATGAAGAAGGACAGAAAGTCCTTGATCTTGTTCTTGAAGTTACAAAGAAAGAAGGCGAAAAGAAAGATGATTTTTTAAGGCGGATTATCGAAAACGGAAGCGAAAAAGCCAAAATTTTAAAATGCGCTGACCGAATCAGCAACATGATAAGCCTTGGCTTTGTTACAGATCCTGCCTTCATAGAACGCTATTGTAACGAAACCGAATATTTTATATTTCCAATAGCTCTGGAAGTTGATTATACCATGTACCACGAGCTTATAAATCTTGTAATAACCCGCCGCAAATACCTTGAAGATTCCGGATACATTCAAAAAAGTAAATGCTAGATTAAATATTTTACATCCATGTAAAATATTTAATGACGAGTTTTTTACAAAACTCGCATTCAGACTTTCCTCCTGAAAGTCTATTCTTTTTATCTGCTAAAATAATCATTATTTTAATTTTTGCAATGACTGTTATATTGTGATTTTACATCCATGTAAAATATTTAATGACGAGTTTTTTTTTCTTACAGTTGCCCCATTCACTTCATTTTGCTATAATCAGAAAAATTTTATCTGGAGATAGAAAAAAATGGCAACTCGTGAGATTTTAGGTCCATCAGACCGTCCACCATTGGCACGCTGGATTCCATTAAGTTTTCAGCATGTATTTGCAATGTTTGGTGCTACAGTTCTAGTTCCGCTATTAACGGGCTTGAGCACATCAACGGCATTATTTACAGCAGGTTCGGGAACTTTGCTGTATATTCTGGTAACAGGTGCAAAGGTTCCTGCTTTTTTAGGTTCATCATTTGCATTTATACCGGCACTTATTGCAGTAAGCCAGCAGTACGGCGTTTCGTATGCTATGGGCGGTGCAATGTGTGCCGGTTTTTTTTATTGTGTGGTTGCTTCCATAATCAAGGTTGCAGGAAAAGGCTGGCTTGATAAAGCGCTTCCACCGGTTGTAATCGGCTCTGTAATCATCGTAATCGGTCTAAATCTGGCTCCAACAGCAATAAATGAAGCCATGTATGTCGGCTCATCAGGGAATCCTGCTGACTATTCTCTGGTATATTTAAGCATTGCACTTGTAACACTCGCTGTTGCAGTTATTGCAACAATCTTTGTAAGAGGATTTTTCAACACAATTTCTATTTTGATTGGCTTAATCGGCGGTTATCTTTTCACATTGATAATGGGAGCCTTCTTCCCTGCTTACAAACTGATTAATTTTGATGTTGTAAAAAATGCAAGCTGGTTCGGACTTCCGTTCTTAACACATACAGCAAACGGCTACACGTGGGTTGCGCCACAGTTTAATCTTGTTGCAGTTTTAACGTTTATAATCGTTTCTTTTGCCACAATCTGCGAACACCTTGGAGACACTCTTGTAACATCAAAGGTTGTAGGAATTGATTTTTACAAAAATCCTGGACTTCACAGAACATTAGTTGGCGATGGTCTTGCAACCGCATGGGCAGCTGTATGGGGCGGTCCGCCAAACACAACTTATGGCGAAAATATCGGCGTAATGGCAATTACAAAGGTTTACAGCGTTTGGGTAATCGGCGGAGCTGCCGTTATTGCAGTTATCCTTTCATTCTGCCAGAAGTTCGGCGCATTTATCCAGACAATTCCAGGACCTGTTCTTGGAGGCGTTTCAATGCTTCTCTACGGACTTATCGCATCAAGCGGACTACGCACAATAGTAGAAAGCGGAGTTGATTATAAGGACAAACGCAACCTTACAATTTCTTCTGTCATAATGGTTATAGGAATTGGCGGCGGCATGCTTCAGTTTAAGATTGGAAAAGAATTTATGTTCAGTCTTGGAGGAGTTGCCCTTGCAACTGTAATCGGAATCATCCTTAACCTTATTATTCCGGAACAGACAAAAGAATAATAGCTTCAAAGCCCCTTATAACTGCCTGAGCACATTGTTTCAAGAAGGTTTTAAGGGGCTCAATCATTTTTATTATAGTACTGCATTGTACCGTATTAACAGACAGCCTTCCTTTTTATTTCCGCCTGAAAATCTTTATATAAACCTTGTTTTACCGCAAAAACCAACTTATAATTTATAGTAGAGAATTTCTATTTTGGGATTATTTTTTTAGGAGATATTAGTAAATGTATGTACATAACCTGATGGAAGAAGTTGTTATAGACCGAATTAATCACTTAAATGACCAGATAAAAGAAATAAATCCGCCGTGGTTCCGCTGTGATTGCGAAAACTGCCGTATGGACGCTGTAACCTATGTTCTTAACCGTGTACCGCCGAAATATGTAGTATCTGGCAGAGGTGTTGTTTATACCAACGAAAATATTAAAGAAGGTCAGGTTCTTGCTGATATTGATGCAATAGGTCTTGAAGGCATAAGAATTGTAAATTCTGTACAGAGACCAAACCATGTTACCAGCAAAGTAAAAAAATCGCATAACAATGCACCTATATTTAACTTCCCGATTTTTACTGGAGATACATTTGACGGTTTGACATTTGAACCTCTTACAGGTGCTGAAATTACATTAAAGAGTAACGGCAAACTTGTTGAAATGCAGGATTCTACATGGCCAAATCCTTGTACGACATATCAAACTACAAAAGGAACATACTCATTCTGGTTAAAATCCATTCCGGCTGAAAAAGAAGGCGAAACAAAAGTATTCAACTTTACACTTGAGATTTCTGCAAAAGGATACGAATCAATTCACTACAGTTTCTCTTTGCCGGTAACTGCCGAGCTTTCTGAAAACTCAACATTGGATTCAACTTATTCATATAAAATTCAGGACCTGTTCCTGTTTGCAAATGATATAGAAAATCCAATGGAATAATAGAATTTGCTTTATTCCGGCAATTACTGGAAGCTTACAGGCAAACAAAAAAAATAATTTTTTTTCAAAAAAATGACGATTTGTTATTGACACAAATCGTCATTTTTTATAATATACAATCATTCCGACGGACGATTAGCTCAGCTGGTACGAGCGTCTGGTTTACACCCAGAATGTCGGGGGTTCGATCCCCTCATCGTCCAACTTAAACCTGGTTAAGTAACCAGGTTTTTTTTTGCCCTTCTCATTATTTTTCTGCTTTCGCTTTTTTTTCGAAAAAAACTTTCAACAACATAAAAAAAGAAGAGGATACCGGATTAGAATTACCCGATAACCTCTTCTTCTATATTTTTTTATAAAGCCTTTTACAGCCGATTAGTTAAAAGAATCAAGCCCTGAAAAATCTAATGTTGCAAAATAATCTTCCATTGTTTCGCGGCGGCGGATTTCTTTGAATGAACCGTCAGAACGCAACAGGATTTCGCCGCAGCGAAGTTTTGCATTGTAGTTAAAGCCCATAGCCCTACCATGCGCCCCGGCATCATGGATTATAAGCAAATCACCTTTATCAATTTTTGGAAGTTCACGCTGAACGGCAAACTTATCGCAGTTTTCGCACAAAGAACCAACAACGTCGTAAACATGATCTTTCGGCGCATTTTCTTTGCCGCTTACCGTAACTTCATGGTACGCTCCATACATGCCGGGGCGCATCAAATCAGCCATACTCGCATCAACACCGATATATTCGCGGTAAATATGCTTTTCGTGTATTGCCTTTGTTACAAGATATCCATAAGGACCTGTAATCGGTCGTCCGCATTCCCAGCAGATTTTCAAAGGATCAAGACCTGCAGGAACTATTATTTCGTCGTAAACTTTGCGGATTCCATTAGCTACATAATCATAATCAACTTTTTTCTGGCCAGGTTTATAAGGGATTCCAATTCCGCCGCCTAAGTCAACAAACTCAATGCGAACGCCATCCTTTTCCTTTAATTCAACAGCAAGATTAAAAATCATTCGTGCAGTATCAACAAAGTAATCAGGATTAAGTTCATTTGAAGCAACCATCGTATGAAGCGCAAATCTCTTTACGCCGCGTTTTTTGCATTCTGCATAGGCTTCAATTATCTGATCATGTGTAAGTCCGTACTTTGCTTCTTCCGGTTTTCCGATAATGGCATTTCCTTCCTTTAGCGGGCCTGGATTATAGCGGAAGCAAATCAGTTCCGGCATCTTACCCAATGTTTTTTCAAGGAAATCAATGTGCGTAATATCATCAAGGTTGATTACGTTACCATTTTTATAGGCAAGCTTGTATTCTTCTGCAGGAGTTTCATTAGAAGTAAACATTACCTTTTCGCCGGTAATTCCGGCTTTTTCGCAAAGAACCAGCTCCGGCAGACTTGAACAGTCTCCGCCACAGCCTTCAGAAGCAAGAATTTTTAAAATATACGGATTAGGCAGTGCTTTTACTGCAAAATATTCACAGAAGCCCGGAAAAATGCTGAAAGCCTTTGTAAAAGATCTCATATTTTCGCGGATTGCTTTTTCATCATATAAATAAAACGGTGTTGAAACCTTTTCTGCAAGCTGTGAAAGCTGTGCAGGACTAAGAGGAAAATAACGACTCATAAACTCTCCTAAAAACTCCGCGTCGCCCGAAACTTCGTCGCGAACGCTGGAAACTTCGTTGCGAACAGCGGAGTATTATAAAAATAGGGCGCGTTTTGCGCCCCTTCAATTTACAGTTTGTTTCTACAGATTGTCAAAAAATCCTTTTGCCTTTAAAAGCTCAGCATTAAGGATTCCGCCAAGAGCTGCACCACGCTTTGTATTGTGGCTCAACGCAACAAACTTTACGTCAAAAATATTACACGGGCGAAGACGACCGATTACCGATGCCATGCCTTTTTCAAGTTCACGGTCGCGGCGCGGCTGTGGACGATTTTCTTCGTGGCGTACAACAATCGGATGCTCTGGAGCAGAAGGAAGATTCAATTCCTGCGGCAAAGACTTAAATGAAGTCCATACGCGCTCAATTTCTTCAAGACTCGGCTTTTTATCTTCCGGCAAATCAAATTCAAGATTTACAGTTGCCGTGTGTCCGTCAATTACAGGAACGCGTGTACAGGTTGAAGAAACTACAGGACCTGCAGCATTTTCAATTTTTCCACCTGAAACCTTGCCGAGAATTTTAAGACATTCTTTTTCTGTCTTTTCTTCTTCTCCGCCGATATACGGAATGATGTTGTCAATCATATCAAAAGAAGCAACACCCGGATAACCTGCTCCAGAAACTGCCTGCAAGGTTGTAATAATCATACGTTTTACAGGATAGCCTGCCTTCTGCAATGCATAAAGCGGCATCATGTATGTCTGCAAAGAACAGTTTGGCTTTACAGCGATAAATCCTTTTTTCCAGCCGTGATGTTTCTGCTGTTCAGCAATAACGCTTACGTGGTCGGCATTAATTTCCGGAATAAGCATAGGAACATCTTCGGTCCAGCGGTTTGCGCTTGCGTTAGAAACAACGGGGATTCCGTTTGCAGCGTATTCTTCTTCCAAAGCCTTAATTGCATCTTTGCTCATTTCCAGAGCGCTGAATACAAACTGACATTTTCCTACAGCGGACTTTACATCGTTTGCATCCTGTACTGTAAGGTTTGCAACTCCGGCAGGAATGTCTGCACCAATCAGCCAGCGGTTTGCAACAGCTTCTTTATAAGCTTTTCCTGCTGAACGCGGACTTGCCGCAACATAAGTAACTTCAAACCACGGGTGGTTTTCCAAAAGATGAATATAACGCTGTCCAACCATTCCGGTTGCACCTAAAACTCCAACACGAATCTTTGACATAATTTCTCCTATAAAAGACACCACGTCAGTGGCGTTACATGGATGTAACGAATCGCAGTTTTGCCAACGGCAAATACTGCAGCGCAAAAAAATTCACGGATGTATTTTTTTGCGCAACTCCTATAAAACTACAAATTGCAATCCTTTAATGCTTTTTCGATAATCTGCTTTGCGGAATCCGTAACTTCAACAAGAGGAAGACGAGGTTTTCCTGAAGGTAAACCTTTTACACTCATTGCATATTTTATTGAAGAAGGATTTCCATCTACAAAAGCTGCCTTAAAGAACGGCAGCAACCGATAATGAATTTTTCTTGCCTTTTCAAAATCACCTTCAAGACCTGCTGCAACCATTTCAGAAACAACAGCCGGTGCAAGGTTTGAAACAACAGAAACAACTCCGTCTCCGCCACATGCAATAAGCGGTAAAGTAAGTCCATCATCTCCGCTCAATACAGCAAAATCTGGTTTCTTAGATTTTATGCGGGCAATAACTTCCATCATCTGATTTATATTTCCGCTTGCTTCTTTTACGCCTGCAATATTCGGTAAAGCTGCAATGCGTTCAAGAGTATCAGTGGAAATATTTACCCCGCTTCTTCCCTGAATGTTATAAACGATAATCGGAACGCCAACTTTTGAAACAGCTTCAAAGTGCCGGAAAATTCCTTCCTGAGAAGGTTTGTTATAATACGGAGTTACAATAAGAACTGCATCAGCACCTGCATTTTTTGCGCGAGTCGCATAAGCCACAGCATCTTTTGTATTGTTGCTGCCAGCCCCAATTACAACAGGAACTTTTACGTGTTTGACTTTTTCCCAGGCTTTAACTTCAGTCATCACAATTTCAATAATCTTTTCTTCTTCGGAATTTTCATCAAGAGTTGGAGTTTCTGCTGTTGTTCCAAGAGGAAACAAGCCTGTAACACCATTTTCAAGCTGAAACTTTACATTACTGCGGAAGCCTTCATAATCAACTGAACCGTCTTCGTTCATCGGCGTAATCATTGCAGTAAAAGTACCACGAAACAAATTTGCCATAAATAATCTCCTTGCAAAACCTGGGATTGTTTGCACTGCATAAAATTTATACCAATTTTATGCAAATATGAAACGTATTATTGCATTTTTATGCATTTATTGCAAGCAGAGATTATTTAATGCAAAGGTAAAAAAGATTATCCCTGGATTTTTGTTCCAACAAATTCTTTGCCATCCAGAATATTGCGGATATTTTCAATATTTTTTCCGGCAGCACAGATAACTGTAAGTCCAAGCTGCTGGGCTTTTTTACTTGCAATCGGATCAAACGGAGTGTTCTTTCCCGGAACCCAGTCATCGCCAACCATTTTGCGGAAATCAGCCCAAGAAATTGAATCAATCGGTTTTGCATCAGGATTTTTTCTAGGATCATCAGTATATACTTTTTCAATATTTGAAAGATTTACAACTGTATCAGCCTCAAAACGTTCTGCAAGAAGAACAGCATCATTATCTGTAGAAAAGCCAGGTTTCCATCCGGCGGCAACAAGAACCCTGCCTTTAAACTCTTTAACGGCAGTAGGATCATAAACAACACTCTGCTGACAAAGTTCTCCAACTCCGGCTTTTAAAAGCTGGGCATTAAGTCTTGTAGCCATAATTCCAATCCAGTCTGCTTCGCTGCTGTCAGGATTTGCGCCGCCTTCTGTCGAAGCGAGAATCTCTGAATATGCTTTCTGATAGATTCGTGCCGGTCCACCGCCACCTACAACAAAAATTAACCTGCGGTTAAAATCTTCTGCAAGCCAGTCTTTTATCATCGAAATAAATTTACATAAAAAATCTGTATCTGGTTTTTCAGGAACTACAATTGAACCGCCAACAGACAATACTTTTGTTTCTGCCATAGTTTTCTCCATAAAAATGATTTTTTGCTCGCTGCGCGGAATTTTCATACAACACAGCAATTAACAAATCAAAAGAAATGATATCACTTTATACGCGAAAACTCCATAATAATTCAGAAAAAACGGCAGGAGAAAACAAGCAAAAAAAATTAATATACGCCAAGAATAACCGGATTGTTCCAGAATGAACTGTAACTGTCTGTTCCGGCAGAACTTTCTTCCCAAATGTTCTGCAAGGCATAAGAGCGCGGGCGGTAAACAATTTTGTTATTCGCAAGAGAAGATTTTATTATATTCCAGTCAGATGAAAACAAAATATGCTGAGAATCAAGGTTTCCAAAATAGAAGCTTTCTCTATCTTCTTCCTGCTGAAAAGAATTATAATCAAGCCCTGCTCCCAAAGCCAGATCCACAGGAACCCAGCCGAAATTTTCAATATAAAATTCATTCCACCAGTGATTTCTTGTTTTTAATTCGTTATCAACAAGAACACCGCTCATAATTTTTGCAGGAATTTTCAACGACCGCAGCAAAGAAACAAAAAGCATTGAAAAATCATATGCATCAGCCGTTTTATCATTAATTACATCATCAAGTAAAAAATCACCCGTTTTTGAAAACTGAAGCAAAGCAAAGTTTTTCAGCAGATACTTATAGACAAGCTGTGCCTGATTATACGGATTTCGTTCTTTTTTTACTATGGAAGATGCTAGTTCTGCAATCTGAGGATTATCACTCGGAATAAACGCAGTTGGCGAAGTATATTCAACAAACAACGGTCTTGTTTTATCGGCAAACGGGCGAACCTGATCTTTATTCACCGTACACGAAATTTCATAAACTTTTACAATAAAGTTCTGGCTGAATTCCTGCTTGTTATCCCGGATTTCATTAAATTCCACCTGATGAATTACGCTGTTATGATAATTTTCAAGCAGAGGCTGCGGAGAACATTCTGCCATTTCTACTTCAGGCTGAAAAGCACATACTTCCGGCCGCGGAATATGCAGCGTAAAAGAGCTGCCGGTTGCAGCCTTAATATTTGAAATGTCAGCTGAAATTTTTATAACATAAGACTTTTCATTGGAAAAAGTTTTTCTGCCACGGGCAAGAACCTTTAAATTCTGTGGTGAAGAAAGGCCTTTTTCCGTTAAAACAAAAACATCGCCTGAAACAGCACCGTCAGGAACGCGCACTCTGATTTCTGAATCAGACCAGGATTCATAGTCAAAATCGTCTGTACTTGCATAAATTTTATTGGAAATTGAATCATCTTCAATAAAACTTACATTCGCATTTTTTGTTCGGCTTGTTGCAAACAAAACCTTAGAATCTTTTCTTGAATCTCCGAAATTCTGCCCCGTAATAATTAAAACCTGGCCAATTCCGGCAGATTCTGAAGACAAAGAAGTTATGGAAGGCATTTTTGACATTGTATTTACAGGAACTGTAACCGGAATTGTAGTTTCATTTGTAAAAACTCCAGGCTTTGAACGGTTGCCGGAAATATCAACGATAACCAGACCTTCCTGAACATTTGAAGGCAGTAAAACCTTTATTTCATCATCGGTCCAGGAAAGATAGCTTGAAGCCGTCAGGCGTTCTCCGCCTATTTCTACAAACCCGTTGTTACGCATATTACCAAAATGATCACCGCGTAAAACAATTACATCACCCGGAGACGCAACAGACGGATTTATTGAAGAAAGAACAGGAGCAGAAGTTACCTGCCTGTTAAACAGGGAAATAACAACAACAACAATTGCAATTGCAATAAGCCAGATAAAGGTTCTGAACAGAGGATACTTTCTAAAAATGTAAGAAAAACTATTTAACACTTTCTATATCTTTTTCACTTTTATTTTCCAGCTGATTAAATATTTCATCATGTACCGGAATATTTGCTGCAGTCGGTATAGGAATACTGATTCCAGCATTCTGTGAATCATTGAATTCTGGCTGTAAAAAGTCAATAGATGCAAGTGCTTTTCTTACACGCATTATCTGACGATTGGCTGTATTTGATGCATTTCCCAAATACTGAACAGTTGACGTAAACACGTCTGTGTAAGAATTTATTGTTTCGCTCGGAGCTTTCTGCTGTTTCTGTTCATTGTGCTCTGCCATTTTTTCAATGGATTCGCTTGAAATATTTCCGCTTACAACAATTTCTTTATCTGCAAGCGGCTGTTCTGAAACAGAAGCCTTGGCTACAATCGGTGTAATTTCTTCTGCAGCAGGAGAAGCTGTATTTTCTTTCTGAAGGCGAAGAGGAATTACTAATGCAAAAACAGCGGCAGCCGCAGCAGCTGGTACTGTAAATTTTACTATATTGAATTTTGGTTTTTCTTCCTGAGAAAAAGATACAACCTTGCGGAAAGCAAGTCTGCTTTGAAGACGTTCGTAACTGGAAGATGAACGTTCTGCGCTCCATGATAATTGTGTACTGTCCTTCTGCAAAAGGCTGTGAAGCATTTTTAATCTGGAAAGTTCTGTCTGACAGTTTTTGCAGCTTCTTACATGACTTTCATAGTTAATTCTATATTCATCCGGCAATTCACCATCAAGATAGATCGAATGAATATCTTTTTCAGGACAGGTAAACATCATCAGCCTCCAGTAACGTCAGAAGTTTTTCGCGTGCTCGGAATACACGAACTTTTACATTATCTTCGGTAATTCCAAGGATTTTTCCTATTTCTTTATAATTCAGGTCGGCATATTCGCGCAAAACCAAAACCTCTTTTAAATGCGGCGGAAGTTTATCCAGAGCAGCCTTTGCCGTCTGAATTGATTCAGATTTTAAATAATCTGTTTCGCCGGAAGAAGGAGAACGGTGATCTTCGTACAGAACTTTTTCATAGGCTTTCTTTTCTCTTTGTTTTCGCTTTACATAATTAAGCGAAGCATTTTTTACAACCCTGATAAGCCAGTATTTGGCATCATTGATTGTAGGAAAAACAAGAGCTTTTTCGTTTGCCTTTATTAAAGAGTCATGTGCCAGATCTTCGGCTGCTTCTTCGTCATTCACTACACGAAAAGAAACCTTATAAAGCAGCTGCATTGTTGCATCATAAATCTGCTTAAAATCAGCAGGTTTATCCGCATGCAAAGGCTGCTCTGTTTCTTTCAGTTTTCCAGCTATACTATTAAACACAAAGACTCCAAAAAGTTACAGTTTTTTTTTCAAAACCTAGCTGCGCTTCCAGACTGCACCGTTAGGGGTATCTATAATTATAATCCCTTTTGCAAGTAAATCGTTACGGATTTTATCTGCTTTTTCAAAATCTTTTGCTTTTTTAGCAGCTGTTCTTTCTGCAACCAAAGCTGTAATTGCTTCTGCTTCCGGATCACCTGCATGGTCATCTGTCTGTGGAGTTTCTGTTTTTTTCTGTTCTTCAAGAACCTTGAATGCGTTTTCTATAAGGCTTAAAGAAAGAACTTTATCCATTTTGTATACAGAACTTAAAGCATCGCTGGCTTTTACGCCGCCTTTACCGTTAGCTTCTTTTTGAATTGCAGAAAGAGCAATCGGTGTTGCAAGGTCGTTTTCAAGACCTTCTTTAAAACGTGCAAAATTTTCTGAGTTATAGTTTATTTTTTCAAGAATTTCAGCAAAATTATCAACTGTAAGGCCAAGTTTTTCTTCTTCATTGGCACGAGCAATAAGCTTTGCAACACGCTGATTTAATGCGGCTCTTCCAGATTTTGCAGTATCCATTCCGGCAAAGGAATAAACAAGCGGTTTTCTGTAATGTCCGCCTAAAAGGAAGAAACGGTAATCCAAAGGCTCGTAGCCTTTATCTTTTAAGGAATAGCCTTTTTCCGGCGGCAAGGTTGTCTGCAGGGTAATAAAGTTTCCTGAAGACTTACTCATTTTTCCGCCTTCAAGAATCAAAAAGTTATTATGCAGCCAGAAATTTACCCATGGGCCTTCTGCACGTTCTTCCGGTGTAAAACTTCCTTCGCTCTGCGCAATTTCATTTGTATGATGAACCGGAACATGGTCAATTCCGCCTGTATGAATGTCAAAGTGCTTTCCAAGATATTTCATGCTCATCGCAGAACATTCAATATGCCAGCCGGGGTATCCCCTGCCCCACGGACTGTCCCATGTCATTGCCTGATCTTCAAATTTTGATTTTGTAAACCAGAGTACAAAGTCGCCCGGATTCTTTTTGTTTTCATCCACAACGGCAATCTTTCTTTTTCCGGCACCGGCAATCAAATCTTCAAGATTAAGGTTTGCAAGCTTGCAGTAATCAGGGTAAGTTGAAATATCAAAATAAAGGTTTCCGCCAGCCATGTAAGTATGACCGTTGGCTTCAATCTTTTTAATTAACTCAATCATTTCGTTAATATGGTCAGTTGCTTTACAGATTACGTCCGGATGACGGATATTCAGCGCGTCTATATCTTTCATAAAAGCTTCTGTATAGAATTTTGCAACTTCAAGAACACTCTGGTGGCGTTCAGCGGCAGATTTTTTCATTTTATCTTCACCGTCATCGCCGTCACCTGTTAAGTGACCAACGTCGGTAATGTTCATTACGTGTTTAATCTTATAGCCCAAAAGCGTAAGGGTTTTATCGAGAATATCAAGGAAGACATAAGCACGTAAGTTTCCTATGTGCGCATAATTATAAACCGTAGGTCCGCAGCCATAAAATCCACAGAAACCTTCTGTAATCGGCTTAAAATCTTCCATTTTGTGACCCATCGTATTATACAATCGTAATCCCATACTTTTCCTGCCTTTGATTAAACGCCTAAAGTGTTATATTATTGTTAATAATGTATAATCTAAGAGAAATAATTGAAAAAAGCAATATCATAGAAAATTTCAGCGGCAAAATCACTTTTGACGAAAAAATCGCAGGAAAAACTTCCTTTAAGATAGGCGGAAATGCCCCCGTTTTTGCAGAACCTGCTGATACAAAATCCTTAATAAAAATTCTATCTGTTCTAAAAAACAATAACATTCCGTATTTTATTATGGGCGGCGGAACAAATATTGTTGTCTCTGACGAAGGTTTTGAAGGTGCCGTTATTTCCACTTCGGGACTGAACAAAATTGAACTTACCGGAAATGCGGATGATGACACAGTGCTGGTAAAAGCCGGAGCAGGCTGCGCCGTAAGCCGCCTTGTTTCGTTCTGCACGGAAAACTGCATTTCCGGTATAGAACCGTTTGCAGGACTTCCGGGAACATGCGGAGGAGCAGCCTTTATGAACGCGCGGTGCTTTAATCTTTCTTTAAGCGATGTTCTTCATGGCGTTGCTTACATAGAAGTTTCTGAACGAAATGGCATTTCTGATTCGGCACGTATATCTGATGGCACAGACGGCATAGGCGGTATAGATGGTATCGATGGCATAAAAGAACATTTTTACAGTTTTAATCCTGCGGACTGGGATTACAAAGTTTCACCTTTTTCTGTGGCAGATTCGGCGACGGATTCAGAATCTCGTTCACCGGTAAAAAAAGTAATAACAGAAGTTATTTTCCGTCTTACAAGAAAGACAGAACAGGAACGACAGGAAATTGAAAACAAATGCGCAGATTTTATCCGACAGAGAGTTGAAAAAGGCCATTTTAAATATCCGTGTGCCGGAAGCGTGTTTAAAAACAACCGGAATTTTGGCGAACCTACAGGCAAGATTATAGATTCACTCGGTTTAAAAGGCTATTCGATAGGAGATGCTCAGGTTGCCCCGTGGCACGGAAACATTATAATAAATAAAGGCAAAGCTACGAGCAAAGAGGTTTTTGAGCTTACGGAGTTTTTACGCAAAAAAGTTTACGAAAAAAAGGGAATTTTACTTGAAAGTGAAATTATATTTTGCGGAAAAAATTACTGATTTATAAAATAGAATTTGCCGATAATAAATTGACAAGTAAATATTTGATTTTTATACTAAAGTTGGTGGCAAAAAGTGTTACAATTATCTTTTGTTAATTTCAGAAAAGGTTCATATCTGGTTGTAGAAGGTAAGATTTCTAACGATCGTTTTTTCATAATCCAGCAGGGCACTGTAAGATGCTTTTCTACGAATTCGGTTGCAAATTCAACTAAAGAAATTCTTGGACCAGGAGACTTCGTTGGCGTAATTCCATGTATGTCCGGTCATTCACAGATTGAAAACGTTATTGCCGTTACAGACGTTGTTGTAATTTCTGTTAGAAGAGACCAGTATTCAGAACTGATTGCCCGTAACACTCCAGTCGCAATGAAAATAATCCGCACATTTGCTAATTCGATGCGCGAAATGAACGAACGCCTTACACAGCTTACTCTTAACAATGTTGTTTCAGAAAGCCCGGAACAGGTTTTCCACGTTGCAGAATATTACGAAAAAATTCAAAAACCGAGCATTGCAACATACGCTTATTATCAGTATTTAAAAGCATGTCCGAACGGAACTTTTGCAGCAAAGGCAAAAGAACGCTTTATCGTATTAAAGCCGCGCTCCAAAGCAGTATATTTTGAATCCACACCGGACCTTATGCGCATTTACCCGAGAGATACAATGATTTTCTCTGAATGTCAGCGCGGCGCAGAAATGTTCATCATTCAGGATGGCAAGGTAAAAATTACAAAAGTTGTTAACGGTGAAGAAGTAACGCTTGCCGTACTTAAAAAAGGCGATATGTTCGGCGAAATGGCATTGCTTGAAAACAAGCCGCGTTCTGCAAGTGCCGTTGCAGATGAAGAATGCCGCCTTATGACGGTAAACCGCCAGAACTTTGACCAGATGGTTTCTACACAGGCTCAGCTTATTGCAAAACTTACTACAACTCTTGCAGAACGCCTGTGGTCAATGAGCCGCCAGCTTTCTAATGCACAGATTATTGATCCTGTAAGCAAACTTCTTGACATGCTTGCACTTCAGGTTGAAAAAGCAAAAATCAATCTTGATTCAAAATCTGCATACACAACAGATTTAACATTGCAGGATCTTGCAAACATGTGTGCAATTCCAAAAAATCAGCAGCCAGCAACAATTTATAAACTTCAGACTCACCCGCTTATCAGGATGAACGGTCCAAAGATTGTAATTGCAGACTGTGCTGAACTTATAAAGACTGTAACATTTGCAAAACGCAAGAGATAGTTTTTAATGAAAAAAATAATTTCATCGGTTTTTGTTTTATTTTTCCTGTTTTCAGCAAGAATTGCAGTAAATGCACAAAGCATTCTGCCTTCCGGATATGGAAAAATAAAACTCGGCATGTCTGTTGATGAAGTAAAATCTCTTTTAAAAAATAATCCATTATTCGGTTACCATGGAGACAGGGATGTTTCTCTTCTTCCAGGCGAAAACCGTGTATTAATTGAAACCGATGCAAAAGCAGGTCACGTTGATTCTTTTCTTGACCGCTGCTGGTTTCAATTTTCAAATGATAAACTTTATATCATAACCCTTACTTTAAACAGAGATAAAATTGACCACTACAGTGTTTTTACAACGCTCTGCGATAAATACGGAAAGCCAGAAAGCTTAAATCCTGAAAAATCAACCTGGAAAAACAGTTCCGTTACAATGTCTCTGGAACGTCCTTTAACATTAAAATATGTTGATAATGTAACCTTTGAAAATTTAAGCAAAAAATCTAATGTAGACGATTCTATAGAAGAAATGACCGCCAAAACATTTCTTGAAGGACTTTAAGAAAAAAAACAATCTGCGGCCTTCCACTTGGCAGCAAAGGCGATAAAATGAAGATTAAACTGTTCTTTTCCATTTCACTATGTGCGTTGTTTCTTTCCTGTACATCAAAGGCACTTGAAACAAAAAACTTTATTCTATACACCTCTGATGGAAATTCTTTTAATATAAAAACTGAAATTGCCAGAACAGAAAAAGAACGCAGTTATGGCTTTATGAACCGTAAAAAAATTCCTGAAGGAACCGGCATGTTGTTTATTTTTGAGCAGGACCAGGTTTTAAACTTCTGGATGAAAAACACCCCTGCTCCGCTTTCAATAGCTTACATAGATTCGAACGGTAAAATCCGAAACATTTTTGACATGCAGCCATACAGTCTGGAAGGCGTAAAAAGCACGGTTTCCGTACGCTACGCCCTTGAAGTTCCGCAGGGCTGGTTTGCAAAAAACAATATAAAGGCAGGCGATAAAATCGATTTGTCTCCGATTAAAAATTAAGTCAACCGGACTTACATAACCGAAATTTTCTTTATTGATATTTCTTTGTTGAAAAGTTGACGAAACCCTCTGTTTAAATTATTATAAATATTATATGGGTGTGGTTACAAGCCAAAAGATTTCAGTTTATTATGATCAGTATCGCGATAAGGAAATCACTTTTACCAAAGATATTCTAAAAACTCTTGGTATAGACCCGCGTCAGATTTATATCAAATGTAATGGCGTTCAGTGGCCTTGTATTATTAATTCCATTTCGCTAATGAATTCCCGCATTATCTTAGGCACAAAAGGCGGTGCTTATGCTCAGCTTACAAAAACAGAGAATGTCCCTGTAAGTTTAAGACTGTTTTTTACGGACACAGGTAACCAGACCATGAGTTTCTTTGTTTCAGCTCATGTAACAAACGTCACTCCTTATATGAATTCAGACAATCTGGCCGTTATAACCTTAAGCTATACTCAGCGTCCGCCGGATGATTTAATCGAAAAAATCGGTGTTCTTCTGGAAACAAATGCAAACGCAATCCGCAGAAGAGAAGACCGTATTATCATAAATGACGACAGTAAACGCCGTCTCGGACTTACTAAAGCAGAATCCTTTATTTACATTCAGAATGTACCGCGTCACTGCGTTGTACGCGATTTATCGTTCTTTGGTGCAAAGGTAATTTTAATTGGTGTTCCAAAATTCCTTGAAACAAAAGAAGCTGTTTTATGCCTCTTGTTCGACGATATTCCAAATCCGGTTGTAATAAAAGGACATGTTGTAAATGCAACAAGAATTGAAGGCCGCAAGGATTTAATCTTTGTAAACCTTAAATTTGACGAAGAAAATGTTCCGTTTGTATATAAACTGCATATAAACACATATCTTTCTACTGTACATATTAAACAGCTTTCAGCAGCAGAACAGCTTGCTCAAAAGCAGCAGGAACTTGCAAAAGAAGCTCTTGTACAAAAAGGCAAGGCTGCCACTCAAACTGCGCAAAGCACGGCTCCAGCAGCACAAGCGGCTCAAAATGCACAGCCAGCATCTCCTGCTCCGTCAGCAGCTGCAAGTCCTGCACAACCGGCAGCTCCCGCAGCACAGCAGGGCGCTCAAGCTAATACAGCACAGCAAGCAGCTCAACCTAATGAAGAATCTCAAGCACCTGCAGATTCTGCTGCTCAGTCTGCTCCTGCTTCACCGAATGCATAGTTTATTTACAATTTATCGCTTCTGTAATTTACTTTAATTTTTTTTGAGAGGATTTTATGGACTCTACTAACCCTTTAGATACGATTTTTTACGTAACTTTGCCTGAAAATTTTGATTTATCAAAGCATGCTTTTCAGATCGATAAGACAATTCCGCTTCCAGTACAAAAAAAAGACGGACAGACAGATGAAGAATTCAGTCTTGAAGATTTATCTCAGGAACAGATTCTTGCAGGTATTTTAACTGTTCTTGGTTTTGATAAAGAAAACAAAAACGCTGAATATTACCGCTCAATAATTACCCATGTGCGCCCAAATATAAAAAAAGAACTTTCAGAAGCCGCAATCTTAAAAACAAAAAATGAAGATTATGACCTTGCGGAAGAACTTTTCTGCGCTCTTAAAGGGCTTGATCCTGCCGACATTAGCATTACATTAAATTATGCCTTATACCTTGACCAGCGGGCAGATTCTTACCGCCGCTCAGGCTTAACAGAAGATGCCGATGCATGTGACGCAGAAGCCGAAGCAAACTACAAAGTTGTAATGGCAAATGATCCTGCCGTTCCTGACGGATTTTTTAATGCAGGATTTTTTTATATGAAGAATCATGATTTCCGTAAAGCGCGCGACTGCTTTGAAACTTATGTAGCTTTAACATGTGATGTTCCGGATGCCGATTTGGGCGAAAACGGAATATACAAAAAGGAGCGCGCTCAGGAAATTCTTGATAATATAAAAAATCAGAACATGGACGATGACCGCTTCAAGGCTGCATACGAGTTTATTGCACGCGGAGAAGAAGAAAAAGGTCTTGATAAAATCCGTGAATTTTTACAGGCAAATCCGCATGTATGGAATGCCTGGTTTATGCTTGGCTGGGGCTTACGTAAACTTTCGCGCTTTGGCGATGCAAAACAGGCATTTTTAAAGTCCATGGAATGCGAAGGCGGAGAGCGCAATGCCGATACATTTAATGAACTGGCTCTCTGCTATATTGAAGAACAGAATTACAAAGATGCCCTAAAATGTTTTGAAAATGCTCTTACACTTGATTCAGAAAACACAAAGGTAATGTCAAATATGGCTTATCTTTATCTTAAAATGGGCAAAACAGATTTGGCAAAAAGCTATTTCCAGACCGTTTTGGAATTCGATCCGAACGATAGAATTGCCCGTGCCGAGCTTGAAAAACTTTAAAATACACAGGGCTGCCTATATAGTTCTGTCATGCTGAATTGATTTCAGCATCTCCTATATATCTGGGCAGAGATTCTGAATCAAGTTCAGAATGACACTATACTACATACTCGTTGGACAGCCCCATTCCCCTTTCTTATTACTTTTTACCGTATAAAGTTTACAGTGCTACTTCCTTATTGCCTGTTACTTTCATATAGACAAGCAGAGAAATTATCGTAGTTACCGTAAGGATTGTTGCATACGCTGCTGCAATTCCATAGTTTCCGCGGCTTACATATGTATAAACTGCAAGCGTCAGGGTAATTGTATTTAAATTATACAGAATAATTGCTGTAGAAAGCTCTGTTATAATCGTTACCCAGGAAAGAATTGCGCCGCTTAAAATTCCGTTGCCCATCATTGGAACAGTAATTGTAAAAAACGTTCGCATTTTAGAAGCACCAAGACTTATAGCCGCTTCTTCTATAGACATTGGAATCTGCTGAAGAACCGCAACAGAAGAGCGGATTGTATACGGAATACGGCGGATAATTAGCGCAATAATCATAATCATTGCAGTACCCGTAAGTTTTAAAGGTCCTTTGTTAAACCCCAAAACAAGCGCAATACCAACAACAGAACCCGGAATAATGTACGGAACCATAGAAATTGTATCTATGATTTTGTTTGCTGCACTGCTTCTTCTTACTACAAGATATGCAATAAGAATTGCAAGAACAATAACAAGGGCAAGAGCCACAATACCAATAAGGAACGTATTCGGAATCGCTTTCTTTAAATGACTGAATGCGAATTTATAGCTTTTCAGCGAATATCCTTTTACAAACAGTTTTCCGCTCGTATTCTGGAAAGAAGAATACATTACATAAACCTGCGGCAAAAATGAAAGAATTACAACAAACCAGCAGTACAGGTTTATTATAATTTTAAAAATTCCTTTTGCCTGTTTACGTTCAATCGAATGCAGTGCATTCATAGAAAAACGGTTACGGTTGTTTATGTAACGCTGAACCAGGAAAATTATAGTTGTAATTAAAATGGCTATTACTGAAACCGCAGCACCAAATGTGTGGTCACTTCCCGTTTCTGCAAAGTATGAATTGTAGATAATTACAGGGAAAGTCTGATATCCTTCGCCAATTAAAAGCGGAGTACCAAAATCTGCAAACGCACGCATAAAAACAAGAAGCGTAGCGGCAATAATTGTCGGCATACAAAGAGGAATTACAATCGTAAAGAAACGGGAAACTCCGCTGCATCCCATATTTTCACTTGCTTCAAGCAAAGAATTATCTATATTCTTCAAAGCACCGCAAAGGTATAAAAATACCAGAGGGAAAAGCTGTAAAGAAAGAACAAGAAGAATTCCCTTGAACCCGTAAATACTTCCTACTTGAATTCCTGTAAGAGTCTTAATAAGTTTTGTAATAATTCCGTTTCGTCCAAGAAGAACAATCCAGGAATAAGCACCGATAAAAGGAGCTGACATACTGCAAAGGATTATCAAAACCTGAAGCAGCGATTTTCCTTTTATTTCGTACATCTGATAAAAATACGCCAGAGGAACGCCAATAATCAGTGTTACAAGAGTTGTTAAAAGACTTACCTTTAAGCTGTTAAAAATTGTTTCTACATAATAAGTTTTACTGAAAAATTCTTTAAAAGCTGAAAGCGTAAAATGATTATCTGCAATGACTGACTGCTTTAGCAAAGTAAAAAGCGGATACAACAGAAAAATAAAGTAAAGCGCAATTACACTCCAGGAAACCGCAAGCCAGACATCTTTTTTATTAGAAGCCTTTACCATCGTTTACTCCTTGTCTGTCTTGTACGCATCAAGATCGTTGATTACGCCTTTTACAAGGTTTTTGTTTCCGCTTTCATCAAACACGTTGATTTTTTCTGTTTTAATTGAAAGAGAAATTTTTGTACCCTTTGCTATTATGCTGTCAATCTGAGATTCCTGAATAATTTCGGCCTTTTCTCCATTTTCAAAATGAACAAAATAATGCGTATTTAAGCCCAAAAAGACAGCATCATCAACTGTAGCTTTAAGTCCGCCGGCAGAACCAGCTTCTTCAACTTTCAATTCTTCAGGTCTTATACTTGCAATTACCTTTCTGTCTTTTATTTCTTCCGGAATAAGATTTGTAAGTTCAACTTTATATTCACCCGGCAAAACAAGATATGCCTTACCGTTTTCAACTTTAATTTCTGATTTAATTACATTTGTATGGCCAATGAACGTAGCAACAAAAAGATTTGCAGGTCTCTGGTAAAGAATCTTAGGGCTTCCTATCTGCTGTATTACACCCTGATTCATAACCGCAATACGGTCAGAAACTGCCATAGCTTCTTCCTGGTCGTGTGTTACATAAACAGTTGTAATTCCTATGCTGTTTTGAATTTCTTTTATAACTGTGCGCATTTCTACGCGGAGTTTTGCATCCAGGTTTGAAAGCGGTTCATCCATCAAAAGAACATCAGGTGTAATGGCAAGTGCACGTGCAAGTGCTACGCGCTGCTGCTGACCGCCAGAAAGCCTTTCCGGCATTCGGTTTCTGTATTCTTCAATTTTCATCAGCTGTAAAAACTGATTTGTCTTTTTTTCTATCTCTTCTTTTGGCAATTTTCGTGTTTTTAATCCGAAGGCTACGTTTTTTTCAACGTTCATATTCGGGAAGATTGCATAATTCTGAAAGACCATACCGATATTTCTGTTTACCGGATTCATATCGTTAATGCGTTTGTCATTAAAATAAAAATCGCCGCCTTCAATGGAATTAAACCCTGCAATCATTCTTAAAAGAGTTGTCTTTCCACAGCCGGAAGGTCCAAGTAAAGTAAAAAATTCGCCTTCTTTTATATCAAGTGATAAGTTTTCGATTATTGTTGTATCGCCATAAGCCTTTACGGCATTTCTGATTTTAATTGTTACACTCAAAATTATGCCTCTTTTTTTTATTTTTAAAAAATGCTGACCGTACAATGAAAAAACATATCGTACAGTCAGCGATATTGAAAGAAAAACTGATTAAAAGGAAAACTGCGGGTTTTACAATCCGCAGTATATAAGTTTTTCTATATTAATTTGCTATTACTTTGCAGCCTGAACAATTTTTGTCCAGCGTTCCTGCCATGCAGTTTTATTTTCTGCACAGAATCCTAAATATTCATAAGCAACATTAATCTTAGAGAATGGAAGCATTACAGGAGTTGTGTTGTTGATATTCGGGTTTACAGGGCGTGCTGTAGATTTTGCAATTTCTTTCTGTCCGTCGTCAGAAACAAGCCAGTCAAGGAAGAGTTTTGCATTGTGCATGTTTTTAGCACCTTTAAGGGCAGCAGCACCAGCAGGAAGCCATACAGCTCCTTCGCTCGGATAAACAAGTTCAACATTTGTAGCACCATCTTTCAAAAGACCAACACAAGGATCTTCATAAGAAACGCCTACAGCGTATTCACCGTTTACTGTTCCTTTGTAAATTGCAGAAGAAGAGCTTAAGATTGTTCCGTTAAGCTGAGCTGCAAATTTTTCAACCCATGCCCATGCTGCTTCGTCATAAGGTTTCTGTCCCATAACTAAAAGCATGTTTGTAAGTTCTGCCCAGGCAGAAGAAGAAGCAGCAGGATTTCCCATTGCGATGTGGCCTTTAAGTTTTGGATTTAACAAATCATTGTATCCTTTGAAAGAAGCAGGATCAATTCCAAGCTGTCTGAAAACGTCTTTGTTTATAAGAAGAGCAGCAGAACCATCCAGACAGTAGCGTGTTACACAGCCACCCTGATTCTGATAAGCTTCAGGCAATTTTTTATTGTCTTTTGCTACGTGCGGTTCAAAATACTGTGCGTATTTAATTCCGTTTGCATAGTTTACACCGCCATACCAGACATCTGCCTGAGGGTTTCCGGCTTCTGAAACAACACGTTCAGCACATTCGCCAGTTCCCATGCTCAAAACTTCTACGTTAATTCCATACTGTTCGCCGAATGCGTAAGCAGCATCTACAAGAGCATCAGAGTTTGGAGAATAAATTACCAAATCTCCACCTTTGCTTTCTTTTGAACCACCTGCAAAAACTGCAGCCATCATAGTAATTGCAGAAATAACGGCAAATACTTTTTTCATATTATTTCCTCCGTATAAGAACCGGTCAGCTATTTTAAGTTACCGGCATCTTTTAAGTTGATACCACTATTATTATAGTAAAATCTGACTGCACAATTTGCCATTTAAATAATTATAAAAATACTGCTAAAATTATGAAAATAACGCTGTAATTTATATTAAAAAAATTGCTCTCACCGGGAACCATATACAAGTAGCCAGCTTTCCCAAAAGAAGAATATATTCATTTTGTGTACTTCCATAAAAGCGTGTCATATCTGAAAACACGGATGTACTTCATTCTTAATAAATGCTCTCGCAGGGAACCATGACCTTAGCACGATGCAGCTTTTAGGGCTTAAAATACAGCATAACGCAGCAGAGTGCTAAGGCCATGAACCCCTGCTGCGCATTTATTAACCATACATTTATACGGTCATTTTCTCTTATTTTTACAAACAAAACCTCTATTATCTCCATTTCAATTTTTAAAAACTAATGAAACTACTAGTTTTTATCAAACTTTCCCTTCGTATCTTTTGAAATATCTTAATCATGGAGGTAGAAATCATGGAAGATTTCTCAAAAGAAGCAGAAAGAAACCTTGCAAATTATGCAAGGCTTCTTGAAGAACAGGGCTGCAGCAAAGAAGAAAGTTTTCAGCTTTTGCTTGCAGAATTCAACGGCACACCATATGCATGGGGTGAAGAAACAACAGAAGCCAGCGACTGTTCCGGCACAGTATGCGCGGCTCTTAATGCACTTTTTTCCACGGACATTCGTGTCACTGCTGATGACTTGTTCCGCTTATACTTTACGCTTGCCGTAGAAAGCGAAGACGGAATTCAGGCAGTGTTCTTTTTGAACCGCGAAGGCAGAGCCGTTCACATTGCCGGCTGCATAGGCAACGGGCTGTTTTTGAACGAATCAAGCATCGAAGAATTTGGTGGTACACCGCGAACTCTTGACGAACTTGAAACAATGTACTGCCAGTTCATGTGCATCAGAAGGCAGCTAAAGGAGGATGAATGGGCATAAATATTGTTCAGGCAACGTTCAGGCAGCTTCTGATTCTGGTCTTAAAAAGAATAATATATCTTGCTGCAAAACTTATCAGCTTTAAGGGGCTTTCGTTTGCTGTAGGATGTCTGTTCCTAAAGGGCGGAATAATTTCAGGAGCAGTCTGGTGTTCACTGGTTTTTGGAATAATCGCCAACCGTACGGGAAAGCAGATTTTTTCAAATATGGAAGATAAAGACAACAAAAGAAAAGGAGAAAAGAAATGAATGTAATCACAATGACAGAAGAACAGAAAGCCTATAAATCAAGCAGGCTTCCTGTAAGTTTGTACCCGACAAAAATGCGGGAAGAAGAAGACGGTAAAGTCAAATATCATGCAAGAACTATGTTCCGCAGCAAGCTGAACATGGAAGACATTGCAAAAGACCTTATTGCAACAGGAGTCATAACTGACATGACTGAAGAAAAAATTGTCAGTGTCTGGAAAAAGATTAATGCAGCCGTATTGGACAGAATCTTAAACGGTTCTGTTGTAGACTGCGGAATCGGCACCATGTATGCAACGGTTCACGGAAGCTTTGACACAAAGCTTTCAGAATTCGATCCAGAAAACAACTGGATTGACGTTGGCTTTAGAAGCAGCAAGGAAACAAAGAAGTATACAGAATCTGTAACGCCTGTAATAGGTAATGGCAAAGAACAGATTCCTGAACTTAAAAGCGTCTTTGATGTTGAAACTGCAGCTTCGGACATTCTTACACCAGGCGGTCAGATTGTACTTAGGGGCAAAAACCTGCTTGTTGCAGGAGAAAATGAAGACATCGGTCTTTACTTTGTAAATGCCGAAACTGGTGAAGAAGCAACTTGTGTTAAGAGTGAAAAGCTTGCAAAGAACTCTAGCACAGAGCTCATCTGCACTGTTCCGGCTCTTGCTCAGGGTACATACAAGCTTAAGGTTTGCACTCAGAAGTCAAAAACAAAGCCAACTAAAGAAACTGTTGCAGAAGTATTTACTTCTGTATTTAGCGTAAACTAGTTTCATAATTCAACGTCTAATTAAAAAATAACCATTTAAAAAAAGGCCACAGATTTATCTGTGGTCTTTTTTTTTGTTTAGGGGAAGGCAAATTGCGTTTGTCAAGCGCCGTAAACCGTTTTGGCAAACATTTTAAATGCAGCTGTAATTGTAAGTCCAAGCTGATTACATACATCTTCGAATGAAGTAAAGCATTTTGTAGCATTGGTAAAGCATTTCTTATTTCAAATTACTTATGTGGAACTTCGTTCTGGCTTTTTCCGCTCATCATATACAAAAAGGCACCTTTTTGATTCTTAGATAAAGTATTATAGATTGTCATAGAGTCGCAGTAATGATTGCCCTGCCTGTTATATGTGTTTTTTGAACGGAATGATTTTTTCTGGCTTACTGCTGATTTGCAGAATAAAAACTCTTCTTCATTCTGCAAATCAAACATGATTATGCGTATTCCGTATTCTATCATTAAATCAAGGTTTTCTTCCGGCACAGAATCCCATGAAATACATGCAGTATACGGCAAATAACCGCTGTCTGATTGGAGCATTTTAAATGCAAGTTCAAGTTCATAAAATGCAAGACCTGCATTTATACAGAAAACATCATAATCTGCTTCCCTACCCTTTAGCAAAAACGGATCAAGTTCAAAAACTGTAAAAAAAGCAGAACCCAAAATGTAACGCAAGGCTGGCATCATAAATACCGCTGCATTATTCGTAAACCCATAGATACATACTTTTTTATCCATTGTACTGTGCACGTACCTTTGCTTCTGCCTTGTTCCACTGCGTAATTGAAGAGCGTACTGTATCTTCTATTTCTTTTATTACGTCAAGCTTTTCACCCATTAAGCGGTTTAAACTTTCTTCAAGTTCTGCCTTGTAGGAAGCTACTAATCTTGCGTTCTCTTCACTTTCGTAGCCTGCTTCCATTCCAATGTAGCTTTGTATTGCGTTCTGGTAGTAGCTTTCTTCAAGGCGGTTTTCATCTACTAAAAAGTCTGCACGGTTTTCAAGATTTGTATAGTCTGCGTAGTGTCCAAGAAGAGCATCATATAATGTTTCGCTGTTATAGGTTCCCTTGCCGTATGTATTTTGTGCCAGTTCCTTTAGCAGTGCCGTAAGTTCTTCTTCGTTTTCTAAGGTTTCGCTGTAAAGCTCGTCGTATTCTTTTTCTCTCATAAATACTTTTCTTATCTTTAAAGGGGCAGGTCTTCCCCTCGGCCGCACTTTGTTGCGGCCTACCCCTTCTAACGGGGGCGGAATGTATTGTTATAGAAGCCCCCGTAACGCCCCTAAGATATCTGCAAGTAAAAATCGCACAATTTGCTTTATTATTTAAACTTCTTATATAAAGACTGTCCAGTAACCCAGCCAATTCTTGAATCTGGAAACTTAATTTGAAACCACATAGATATTCGCCCGCCATCCAAAATCCACTCTTGTATTTTTTTTAAAACTATTCCTTCATTTATAGAATATCGAGGGTATGCTAAAAGCTCACTTTTTGAATTTAAATTATTACTTTCATAAATGAGAATTTCTTCTGACAAGAAACAAGGGTCTCCCTCACATATATAAAATTCACTTGGAAAAATATCATAACTTCCATTTTCTGTAACAATAGTTAATTTCTTATAAACATCATCATAATCAGATATTATAACGGAAAATCTATCATCTAATTTATTTTGAAAGTCATGTTCCAAATAAAATTTTTCAGAGCGGTCAACCTTAATGAGTTCGTCAAAAAAGAAATTCTTCCATACTCCAAAAGTCGAATCACTTCGCAGTTCTCTATTCTCTAAATATAAAAGATGTTCGCCACAGGTTAAATCAGGTAAATCTATCTTGTATATAAAATCTTTTTTATCGACTTCTTTAACTTCAAAATAATCAATCTCAAATTCCTTTTTACCTCTGTAGTTTCCCTCTATTCCTTTATTAGCAGTCAATTTTTCATATGAAAACATTTTTTCAAAACCGTAAAAAGGTAATTTGTTTATTTCTATATCATCATTGTAATTAAAAATTTTGAATGTAACAAATTCATTCTTTGAGTGATGACAGATTATTTTAAACCACTTTTCTGAATTATTTTTTCTAGCAGGTTTAAGAAAAACTAATTCTCCGCTCTGTTCCTTTCTCCATTGATATTTATCGATTT
>JAEEWW010000021.1 GCA_016287815.1 Treponema sp.
TCCTTTACCCTGCTTGAACAGAATTCAAATGCCGGAATTGCAAAACAGTCAAATGCGAACGAAAGCATTATGGAAATTGAAGCCCAGTCAAAAATGCTTCAGGATGCAAATACAGCCATTGCAAATATTGCAAGCCAGACAAACCTTTTGGCTATGAATGCGGCAATTGAAGCCGCCCATGCAGGAGAAGCCGGTAAAGGCTTCAGCGTTGTTGCAGATGAAATCAGAAAACTTTCAGAAACTTCAACGGCACAGTCAAAAACGATTGGTGCAGAACTTTCAAAAATTCAGGAAACAATAAACAATATAGTAAATGTTTCTGCGGATACCAATAAAGCATTTTCTGCGGTTTCCCACAGCATAAGTGATACAAGCCAGATTATTGCGCAGATTAAAAGTGCAATGGAAGAACAGCAGACTGGTTCAAAGCAGATTATTGATGCGCTTGCTTCAATGAATGAATCAACGCTGGAAGTAAAGAGCGCTTCTGAAGAAATGACAAGAGGAAACAAGCATATTCTTGAAGAAGTTCAAAAACTTCAGGAAGCAACAGATACAATTACCGGAAGCGTTCAGGAAATGCATGAAGGAGCAACGCGCATCAATGAAAGCGGTTCTGAACTTAGAAATATTTCTGTCAAAGTAACAGACAGTATAAAACAGATTGGCGATGAAATCGGTCTGTTTAAAGTTTAAGGGTGTTGAAAATTAAAAGCACCGCGCACATGCATTATACACTGTTTGTATAATGCATGTGCGCGGAACATAATTGCATAACACACAATTGCGTAACTACTTGCTCAACAGGTTGTTCTTTAGGTATTATGACAAATATGAAAAGAACATTATTTACCAAAATTGCAATGCTGGCTTGCGCCAGTTTATTTATTTTCTCAACTGTGTATGCACAGGAAAATGCTGATTCTTACGAAGTAGAAGAGAAAACTGAAAATGTTAAAGATTCTAAAGCAAACAAGGATTTACCCTATCAGAATAAAAACCTTAAAACAAAAGTATCAAATATTTTATTAGGGGATTCACCTGTTGAATTAGGAGAAGGTTCACTCTTTGAATATAGTATAACAGGAACAAAACTACAGCAAAGTAATGTTACCTATTACTATTATCCAAAAGCAAGTGCCATAGTTTTGCAAGTAGCATCTACACTTTCTAAATATTATATATTTCTTAATAAACCTAATTGCATAAGTATGAAGAAAGCTTTTAACCAGTATTTAAAAGATTTTGATGCTCATACTTTGTCAAAAAAATACAAAGAAACATATGCAGCATATGGTCATATAACTGCTGAATACAGACAGGGAATGATTGGAACTGGTACAAAAACCAAGCCAAAAACCTCTTTAGGTTATCGCTTTGTAAAAAAATCTCCATATTTCTGTTTTACAATGTGGCCTGCAGAAGCGGAAGCTTTTATACCGGGAACGGATGTAGAAGCAGGAGAAGGTTCTTCTAAAATGACATTCTTTATGACAAAAAAACAGGGCGCTAAAATGCTGGAATTCATTGATGAGTCCATTTTTGAAGAAATGGAAAATATGGCGCAGCAAAATTTACAGGAAAAAGAAGTCTTCGCAGACGAATACTAAAAAGAACCTCTAAAACCGCAGGAAGCGGTTTTAGATATACCATAAATTAACATAAGTGGAGTTCTATTTATATGGAAAAGTTGAAAATTCTTCTGCCAAAGGGCAGAATCTATCAGAACGTAATAGGTCTTTTAAGCGGAGCAGGCATTAAAGTTGATTTGCCGGATCGTGCTTACCGCCCGACCGTTAATCAGGACGACCTTGAAGCAAAGGTTATGAAACCTCAGAATATTGGAAAATTACTTGAACTTGGCTCACATGATATCGGTTTTACAGGTCGTGACTGGATTCAGGAAACAAATGCAGATGTAGAAGAAATAATGGACTTGGGTTTTGATAAAGTTCGCATTGTAGCAGCAGTTCCTAATGCAATGGACGATAAAACTCTTGCTTCAAAAAGAGTAATCGTTGCAACCGAATATGAACAGATTGCCCGCCGCTGGCTTGAAAGCCGTAAACAGGATTTCTTAATCGTAAGAACTTACGGCGCAACAGAAGTTTTCCCGCCAGATGATGCAGACATGATTATTGATAACACAGCAACAGGCCGTACACTTGTAGAAAACGGACTTCGTATTGTTGATACAATCCTTACAAGTTCCACATGCATGTTCGCTTCTAAAAAAGCACTCAAAGATCCTGCAAAAAAGCAGAAGATTATGGAACTTAAAATGCTTTTTGAAGCCGTAATTGATGCACGCGACCGCGTAATGCTCGAAATGAACTGTACAAAAGAAAATTTTGATAAACTTGTAAAAGGTCTTCCTGCAATGAGAAGTCCTACCGTTGCTCCGCTCTATGGCGATAACGGTTACGCACTTAAAATTGCAGTTAAAAAAGGCGAAGTTCCAAAGCTTTTGCCGCGTCTTCGTGAACTTGGCGCAACAGACATTCTTGAATACGAATTGCGCAAAGTTCTGTAGCATTCGCACTCGACAGACTCTCGCCAAAACTAAAAACTTATAAAAAATCCCCGGCATCGTACTGGCGCCGGGGATTTTTTTTACCTTTCAGCATTCCTGATTAAGGCACAATTCTACTTGTGATAGGTTGTGTAAATTGTATTCCATTTTTCAAGAATTGCTTTCTTGTTCTTTGTAAGATATTCTACATCACGCTTTACCCACTTTACATCTTTGCTGTCTGGCAGATATTTTGATGTATATGTTGCCTTAGAGTTTGTAAGACGGAGAGTCTGGAGAGCGTTACCAAGTTCTGTTTCACCTTCCGGACTCATAAGGAAGTTAATCAAAAGTTTTGCGCCTTCTGGATTTTTACAGCCTTTAATCATTGCACAGCCAAATGCAGAAGCAGAAGTTCCTTCAGCAGGGTAAACCATCTTTATGTTTGTTGCACCAGATTTAAGCAATGTAGAAGCTCCGTCTTCATAAGTAAGGCCGACTACATATTCACCTGTCTGAACACTCTTGAAACATACAGAAGAAGAATTTACTACAACCAAGTCATTTTTAATAAGGCTTTCAATATAATCCCAGGATTCTTTACTATCGTTTCCGTATACAGACATAATGTTGCAAACATTGTTCCATGCAGCAGAAGAAGCAGCCGGATTAGAAAGAACAATCTTTCCCTTAAGCTTTGGGTTCAGCAAATCTTTGTATCCTTTGATACTTAAGCCAAGTTCTTTTTCAAGATCTGTATTTACACAGAATACAACAGTAGAAAGATGGTCAAGATTGTAAAAACCATTGTTTGATTTATATCCGTCAAGAATATCCGGTTCATATTCTGTTAGATACGGTTCAAACAAATCTGCATTCGCCATACCATCACTGTTACCAAGACCGCCCCACATTAAATCACCCTGTGGATTACTTTTTTCAGCCCGGATACGTGCCGTAAGTTCACCGGCAGAACCGTTTACAACTTCGATTGTATATCCCGGATACTTAGCTTCAAACAGATTAGTTAAGTTTCCAATATCATTTTCTGTCATTGAAGAATAAAGAACTACTCTTCCACCTTTTTTGTCTGCGTTACCGCCGGCAAAAACTGAAACACAGGTAAATGCAGCAAGCACTACCGCAACCAATACATTTTTTTTCATAATTCCTCCTAACAAAGTCGTGGCAAATTCCAATTTGCCAGACGACCCAAAATTCCTCTTTTATTTATTAATTATCCACGTAACTGTCTTTAAAAGTCCGCGTCCGGCAAACTAAAAAACAGTCCCGCGTTTAATTACAATTTAATTAAACCTGAATGTCTTCTGAACCGCTCATCTTTAAGTAAATCAGAAGAGAAACAAAGGTTAAAACCGTAAGGATTGCAGAAAAAGCACAGGCCATTCCGTAATTTCCCATTGTAATAGAAACATAGGTGCTCATCGTAAGGGTAATTGTTCTGTTGTTATACAAAATAATTGAACTTGAAAGTTCCGTTACAAGAGAAACCCAGCTTAAAATTGCTCCGGAAAGGATTCCGTTTGCCATCATAGGAACCGTGATTGCACGGAATGTTTTTAGCTTGGAAGTTCCCAGGCTTATTGAAGCTTCTTCAATGCTTATCGGGATCTGCATAAGATTTGCCGTTGCAGAACGAATCGTATAAGGCATTCGGCGTATAACAAACGACATGACCATAATAGTCATTGTTCCTGTCAGCGCAAAAGTTTTTGTACTGAACGCAATTACAAGAGCAATACCGATTACAGAGCCTGGAATGATGTACGGAATCATCGAAATAGTATCTATAAAATTATTCCAGAGACTCGCGCGGCGAACTACAAGGTAAGCAATCAATACAGAAATAATTATAATTATCAAAAGCGCAAGTCCGCTTATTACAAGAGAATTTGTAAGAGAGCGATACAGCAGTTTTCTGATGGCTGAACGGTAACTGTCTAAAGAAAATCCCTGCTTAAATACAGCCATATCGCATTTTTTGAATGAAAGATAAATAACATAAATCTGCGGCAGAAATGACAATGCAATAATCAAATAACAGTAAAAATTCATAAAGATGCCTTTCAATAAAGAAGGCTTCTTTTTCATTACCGGGTGAAGCGAATTAATAGAAAACTTAAACTTACTTGTTCCCCATTTCTGTAATGCAAAAACCAACGCGGTAATAAGAATTGCAATTACGCTGATTGTTGCCGCAAAGTGAAAGTCCGTTCCGTTTTCGCCAAGATACTGGTTATAAATTTCTACCGGGAAAGTTCTGTAACCTTCTCCAAGCAAAAGCGGTGTTCCAAAATCTGCAAACGAACGCATAAAAACAATCAGAGAAGCCGCAAGAATGGTCGGCATACAAAGCCTCAACGTAACCCTGAACACCCGCCGGATTCCAACACATCCAAGGTTGGAAGATGCTTCAAGCAAACTGTTGTCTATATTCTTAAACGCCCCATTCATGTAAATAAAAACAAGAGGAAACAGTTTTAGGGTTTCTACAAGAACAATTCCCTTTAAACCGTAAATACTTCCCATTTTTATGTGAAAAAGTTTTTCAAAGAAGACAGTAAGAATACCGGAGCGCCCTAAAAGAAGAATCCATGCATAAGCGCCAATAAACGGAGCAGACATACAGCACAGAATACTTAGAATAAAAATCAGTTTTGCGCCCTTTAGTATATAGAATGAATAAAAATAGGAAAAAGGAATTCCAATCAGTAAAGAAAAGAATGTAATTAAAAGAGCCAGTTCAAAACTGTTGGAAATCGTTTTTACATAGTACGTTTTTGAAAAAAACGTTATAAAATTCTGCAATGTAAAATGACCGTTAGAATCTATAACAGCAAGACGGAAAATCTTTATCATTGGATAAAGAAGTGTAAGCGCAAACGTTGCCATTATAGCCAGCGAAATTACAGTCCATACATCAAACTTATATTTTTTTATATGCAGCATTTTCAGGCCTCTTCGTTACTGTCGTTTTTTACACCGGTAAGAATATTTTCGCTGCCATCAGCTGTAAATATATTGATTTTTGAAATATCAAGGGCAAGTTTTACAGGGCTTCCCTGTTTTAAAAGTGCATCAATTTTTGAAACCTGAATCGTTTCTATTTCCGTTCCGTCTGCAAGTTTTACTATAAAATGAGTATTAAGGCCAAGGAATATACAGTCAGAAACAGTACCTGAAACACCAGCTGAATTTTCTGAATCAAGTAAAAATTCTTCCGGTCGAATTGAAACTACTACATCCTGATTTTTCTTGAATTCTTCGCGAACATTTTGAATTTCAACTTCATAATCAAGTAAAGAAAGATAGCATTTGCCGTCTTTTACAGTTAACGTTCCGTTCATTAAATTACTGCGGCCGATAAATGAAGCAACAAATGTATTTGCAGGACGCTGATAAATATCTTTTGGAGAACCAATCTGCTGTATAACGCCGCCATTCATTACAGCAATACGGTCTGAAACAGCCATTGCTTCTTCCTGATCATGGGTAACGTAGATTGTTGTAATTCCTATCTGCTTCTGCATACTTCTGATTACAGAGCGCATTTCTACGCGGAGTTTTGCATCAAGATTAGAAAGCGGTTCATCCATTAAAAGAACATGCGGTTCAATACACAATGCACGGGCAATTGCTACGCGCTGCTGCTGTCCGCCAGAAAGCTGGTTAGGCATGCGCGAAGCATATTGTTCAATCTGCATAAGTTTTAAGAATTTATCTGTGCGGATTTTTATTGCATCTTTAGTCATTTTGCTGTTGGTAAGACCAAATTCAACATTTTTCCGTACAGAAAGATGAGGAAATATAGCGTAGTTCTGGAAAACCATTCCGATGTTTCTCTTTGAAGGATCTAAATCATTAATTCTTTTATCATCAAAATAAAAATCTCCGCCTTCTATTGAATTAAAACCTGCAACCATTCGCAGCAAGGTTGTTTTTCCACAGCCGGAAGGACCAAGAAGTGTAAAAAATTCGCCAGGACGAATATTCAAATTAAGTTTGTCTATGATTGTTTTACCGTCAAAGATTTTTACGGCATCTTTTATAGTTATTCCAACACCCATTTTTTCTTCATCTCCTAGATATTTTGCTGAATTTATTGTAATTGCTTTTTTGAATTAGTCGACTTTTATAAAGTTATCTATTTTTTACATTACTTACAAAACATAGGGAGCGACCGCCTCTTTGAGGCGGTCGCTCCAAGGCGGTCTTCGCATAGCTACGACCGAGACTCGCTCAAAAGTCACCTCGTGACTTTTGCCGGCTTCGCCGTCGCTCCCTATGTTGTAAATTCTATTTAAATGCTTTATTCTTATTTAATAATATTTTCAATTTTAAAGAGGTACTGTATATGAATGAGCACAGCGAAGAAATTCTTGCCCTTTTGCGTGAAAACGCCCGACTTTCAATTAACGACATAGCCGCCATGACTAAGCTGGAAGCCGCCGATGTACAGGCCATTATCCGTCAGATGGAAGACAGCGGCATAATCATGAAATATGCTGCAATCGTAAATCCGGAAAAAGATAAAGAAACCAAAGATAAGGTTCGTGCAGAAATAGAAATTCAGGTTACTCCGCAGCGTGAACATGGTTTTGATGCAATTGCAGACCGTATCTGGCGCTTCCCGCAGGTAAAATCGCTTTATTTGATGAGCGGCGGATACGATTTAAAGGTAATCATTGAAGGTGACAACCTTAAAGAAGTTGCTTTCTTTGTTTCAAGCAAACTTTCAACTCTTGAAGGTGTTCGTTCTACAAAAACACATTTTATTTTAAAGACATATAAAGAAAATGATATTGTTTATGCAGAAGTTGAACGCGACCGACGTGAAGGAGTAACTGCATAATGAATACCCGCGAAGATAAATTCTCTTCAAAAATGCTTTCGATTCCGCCATCTGGAATCCGTAAGTTTTTTGAAATGATTATAGGTCGTGATGATATAATATCACTTGGTGTCGGCGAGCCGGACTTTTCTACTCCATGGCTGATTCGCGAAGAAGCTTTTTACCACATGGAAAAAGGTCAGACTTCCTACACCTCAAACTGGGGACTTTTAGAATTGCGTGAAGAGATTGCAAAATATCTTGAACGCTACAAGCTCTATTATGACCCGAAATGCGAAATACTTATAACGGTTGGAGTTTCAGAAGCGGTAGACGCTATTTTGCGTTCAGTTTTGAATCCCGGGGATGAAATTATTGTCTGCGAGCCGTGCTACGTAAGTTATCAGCCGCTTGCAGAACTTTGTAACGTAAAACTGATTCACCTTGATACAAGCGTAAACGGATTCTACCCGACAGCAAAACAGATTGAAGAAGCAATTACACCAAAGACAAAGGCAATAATGATTTGCAGCCCGAGTAATCCGACAGGCCGCATAATCCCTGCCGATGAGCTTGAAAAAATTGCCGACGTTATAAAAAAGCATCAAATCTGGTGTTTAAGCGATGAAGTTTACTGCGAATTAGTTTATGACGATCACAAACATGTTTCCATTGGAAGTTTTCCTGGAATGAAAGATTATACAATCGTATTAAACGGCTTCAGCAAAGCTTTTGCTATGACCGGCTGGCGAATTGGTTTTATTGCCTGTCCAAAAGATTTAATGGCACAGGTTCACAAGCTGCATCAGTATTCAACAATCTGTGCACCAATTATGAGTCAGTTCGGTGCTGCTGAAGGACTTCGTAACGGCTGGGCAGAAGTTGAAAAAATGCGCGTAAGCTATCAGCAGAGAAGAAATTTAATGTATAAGGCTTTTATGGATATGGGCTTACCGGCTGCTGAACCGGAAGGCGCATTTTACATGTTCCCGGATATTCGTTCAACAGGGCTTACTAGCGAAGAATTTGCTACTAAGCTAATAGAAGAATATCAGGTTGCTGTAGTTCCAGGAAACGTTTTTGGTAAAGCCGGTGAAGGATTTGTGCGCTGCTGCTATGCAACCGGTACCGAAAAAATAAAGGTTGCCATGGAACGAATCGCAAAAATGGTAAAAGACCTTAAAAGCTAAATTTAGACTTAAAATTTGCCGATAATGAAGGAAGGAGTTTTTGGCGGATGTTAAACTTGTATATACTTGGAACTGCGGGCGTAATAATTCTTGCTGCAGTTGCAATAGGATTTTTTATTTCTTCAAAAAAGGATTCTTCATCTAATAGTGCTGTACCAGATAAAAAGAAGGATTCTAAAATTATAAAGGAAGCAACAAAAAAATTACGACAGGATCCACATCACGCCTCTTCCCTCATTGCGCTTTCAGACTGTTATTATCGTCAGCACGATTTTGAAAAAGCATTTCCACTGTACAATACTCTTGTAGATATTGTAAAACTTCACCCGGAAATTGACGAAGCTACCGTTGCAATCAGACAGGGAATCTGCGCCATAAAACTTGGCAAAATCCAGGAATCGTTTAAAGGTCTTGGAATTGCCATGCAGAAAAAGCCCAATGACTTTGACACATGCTATTACTTGGGCTACGCCTGTTTCCAGAATAACGATTATCCGCATGCCGTTTCCTGCCTGAAAAAGGCACTTCTTATAAATCCGGATGCAAATCAGGTTTTTGAGCCACTTGGGAAATCTCTTTATAAATCCGGCAAATTTAAGGAGAGCCTTAGATTTTTGCGCCGTACAATTGATGAGCATCCGGATGACAAGGAATCATTGTTTGAAATTGCCGATGCAATGTATGAATCTGGCTACGGCGACAAAGCTATGAAAATTTTCATGCATCTTCGCCCGGATCCGGTTTTTGGGCCAAGGTCTTGCCTTGCAGCCGGAAAGATGCATTTTAATGCAAAACAGTATGAAAAAGCCCTGCAGGATTTTTCAATCGGCTTGAAAATCCCTGATTTGGCGCCGGAAGTCCTTGTTGACCTTAACTACAATCTGGCACAAACATGTTTTGCAATGAACAAAATGGGGCCTGGCCTTGATGCATTAAAGCAGATTCAGGCAATTACCCCGAATTACAAAGATGTTTCTACTTTAATTTCCCGTTATCAGGAATTGAATCAGAATTCAAACCTGAAAACCTACCTTATGTCTGGCACAAGTGATTTTGTTGCCCTTTGCCGCAAGGTTGTTGCCACCTACTACAAAGGTGCATTTGTAAAAGTATCTGACATTTCTATAAATCAGGAAGGTGCAGACATTCTTTGCCAGGTTGAATCTGCAAAATGGGAAGATACAGAATTATTCCGTTTTTACAGAACAAGCAGCGTTGTTGGCGAACTTTATGTGCGCGATTTCCATGCAAAAATCAAGGATACAAAAGCAGATAAAGGCGTTTGTCTTGCCGCAGGTCTTTTTAGCGAAGGCGCACACAAATATACAGAAGGCCGCCCGATTGATCTTGTAGAAAAAGATGTTCTTGTAAAAATGCTTAAAAAGGTTGATACAATCAACTAAGTAAAAGCACACAAACAAAAAAAACTGCTAAACTCTAGGGGAGCCTTGGTTTAAGCAGATAGAGGCTTTTGGATTATTACAAGATTTCGTTCCCGCTGTTCTTTATCTTCTGAATCAGTTAAAAACGGAACATAAAGTTCTTTTACAGTGTATTCTGGAACAATTGAAGAAATTTCATTCATTTCTTCGGTAATTTTTTGTTTTTTTGCCTTATATGCTGCAAGAAATCCGCCGGGAACAATCATAGAAAGCAAAGTTTTTATCATTTTTTTATCTAATGGCCGGAATGCACGAAAAACAGCAATATCTATGCTGTCAGGCTTAACTTTTTCTGCTTCGATATTTTTTACAGTAACATTAGATAAACCCATGATTGCTGCACAATTTTCCAGAAACGCACAGCGCTTGCTCATCCGCTCTACTAAAACAAAATTATAATCAGGCATGGCCGCTGCCAGAGGAATTCCTGGAAGGCCACCGCCAGAACCAATGTCCCCGATAATAATACTTCCATGCATGGAATTATCACCGCAGCCATGAATGCTTTTAGGCTCTAATGTAGAATTCTCTGTTGCAAGATTGTTTTTTGAGGAATTTCCTGTAGAAAGTTTTTCGATTAAGGATTTTAATTCATTTACCGCAGAAAGACTGTCTAAAATATGATTTACGGCAATTTCGTCGTAATCATCGGTATTTACAAGGTTATAGGCCGAATTAAAAAGATTCAATTCTTTTATATAACAATCAAACTTAGGCAAAAGAGATTTTATTTGTCCGTCTTCAAAATTCAGTTTTGAAAGACCTTCAGAAAGATAATCAGTCATTTATTTAAGTTCCTGAAATTCACTCCGCAAAAAATCCTTACAGTTTTTTAGAAAGAGCAGAAGTTTTTACCGTCAGAAGAAAATCAATTGCCACATCATCATTTGAATCGTGAATCGAAATAAATCCGCCTGTTTTATATGCGTTCAAATCTTCCAGTTTAGAAACCGCTATAAGAGGCGAATCTTCATTCTTTAAAATCTGATTTACGGCGCTGGTAACTTTATAAACATATTTGCCGTTCTGCGTTCCTTCCGCTGTAAAAAGAAAATAGAAAGTTTCCGTACACGGCTTTGTTCCCTGCGAATACCTGAAATCACCAGTTAGCAAAAAAGCGCCGTTCTGTTCAATTCCGCTGAAATAAAGATTGTAACAAGCCGGCTGAAGATTTTGTCCGTTAACTTCAAACCTTAGTATTGAAACCTCTTCTTCCGAGTCAGAAAAAGAAGCATTTTTGGACTTTGTTTTTTCTTCTTCAGATGATTCAAAATCGGTTTTGGCATTATCCAATTCTGAAATTACAGAAGAAAGCTTTACATTTTTATCAAGCAGTAGATTTTTTATATTCGATAAAAAACCCTGGGATTTCATTCTTAAAAAATCAGCAGAGGTTGTAAGTTTTTTTTCTTCAAAATGTTCTGATCCTTCTGATTTTTCTGATTCAGCCAGGTTTTCAGCAGTTTCAGATTCGTCGTTATTGTGAACCCTGGCAGGAATTTCTGTTATGTTTGTTTTACCAGGTGTGTACAAAGAATTTGGAGAAGAATTAACAAGAGGCGTTACAACCTGTGGCATTTTACTGTTTGATTCATTATTTTCCTGTGCATAAACGGCAGAAAGTTTACAAATTCCTGAATCAAAAAGAACAGAAAGTAATACTACAAGAATCGATAATTTTACAGAATTTCTGCTATAACTGTGCAAGACTTTCCTCCACATATTCAAGACGCTGAGTAAGCTGGGCTATTGTCTTATTCAGGCGGTCACGCTCTTTTTCAAGTTTTTCCTTTGGATCCGACTCTGTAACTTTCTTCTTCATCATGGCACGAACAGAATCCGGAGCTTTGCCTGAAAGCAGCTGCTGTTCTGCGGATTTTCGGTCTTCATCCTTCTTTATAGAAGAAAGCATTTTCATGTTATCAAAACCGACGGCAGGATTTACCTGTGCCAAGGAAACTTTTGTAATATCCTTAGCTGAATTTCTAGGCAGACATAAAACTCTGTCTAAATAATCTTCATAACGAATACCGGCATCTTCACAAAGTGTGTGAGCTTTTGCAAGGAGTTTTCCAAATTCCTGCATCAGGCGGCCATTTGCTTCCAGATATTCAGTCTTTATTTTCTTGGTAAGTTCTTCAAGTTCCGGAGAATTTTCTATGCCGAGAACGTAATAGCCTTTCTGTTCGGCAATTTCCAAAAGTTCATGAAATTTTGCCCAGAATTCCTGAGTGTGAACTTTTGATCCTTTTGGCGGAAAACGTCCGCCACTTTCTGCAAGCTGTTTTTCGTTTATAAGATGATGAGTGTATTCGTGAACGGCAGTATAAATCAGCATATTATCTGATTTGAAATTTTTATTATGAAGAAGAATTTCATGTGTTTCCGGTTTATACAGGCCGTTAACTTTTTTGCTGGACTTTCCTGTAAGCGTTACGGAAAATTCCATAGAGGTTTCCTGTATATCAAGCAGAATCTGCTTTATTTTTTCGTTATCCAATTATATCTCCCACAAATTAACATTTATAATAACATATTACAGGCAATTATGAAAGCCGACTGCATGAGCATGTTAGGGCATGTGAGTGTATGCGCTTAACTTTGCGTTGACGAAGTTGCAATTGCTATGCAAAACCGAAGCTGGAAATCCACCGCTTGTGCGCATACTGCCATTAAAATCTGGAGTCCGTCATTTTATAGAGTCCGCATAGGCGAATGTGGCGTGGCTCAACTTAAAAGCAAAAAAGTCAGGAATTCAGTTTAAGACACCCATGTAATTCAAGATAATTGAAGCTGCAACTGTTGCAGCACTTTCTGTCCGTAAAATTCGCGACCCCATACTGCATCTGGTAAAACCGTTTTTTTCCAAAAGGGTTCGCTCCTTTTCAGTCCAGCCGCGCTCGCTGCCAATAGCGGCTATTGCGGCAAAGCGCGCAATACCGCCAGCCGGCGCGAGCGCGCCAACAGCATTTTCCCGTACCGGTATTGCAGATTCCAAATGATTTTTCTCAGCACCCTGCACCGATGAAATTTCAAAAAGCTTCTGTTCAATAAACTCCTTAAGGGAACACTTTGCTCCAACATTGTCTAAGGCAATCTTTAAAACAGGAATATCAGTTTTTTTGTTTTCTTCCGATTTTTCGCAGTCCGTAACACAATCTGCAAGATTTTTGTGCATATAAAGCTTCGGAATATGCGTGCTTCCAGCTTGAACAGTTCCGTCTAAAAGCATTTTATAAGCTGCACCTTTTTCAAGCAGGTTTGACTGAAGATAGGATTTTTCTCCTAATTCTGTACCTGTTAAATGAATGGAATTTGAACCAAGCCCTGCTAAATCCCGAAGAAGTCTTTTTAACTGAATCGGACGTGGAAAACCAATAATCATGCTTAAAGGATACAAAGGTTTCTCATTTTCGTTTCCGCCAGATTCGGCAGTGTCGCCTGTAAACGAAAACTCTATCGAAACCTTTGGATTTATTTTTGTAATAACGGCTTTTCCACTTTGTCCTTCTATTATTCCGGCCGTAAAGGAATCGCCCTCTTTCTTATGCAAGACCTTTAGAATATGCTCGGCACGTTCATCATTCCATGCAAGAGGCTGTTCAATTTCTTCTTTTGAAAAAAGACAAATATTCATTGAAGGGCAGTATACCAAAGCAAGTACCGGCTGACAAGCAAGCGGCAAAAAGGTGATGTAAATAAAATTGCACTGAAATATAAAAAAGTGATACAATGTATTTATGTTTGAAAAAGAAAAATTATCACCTGCGCAAACAGTAATTCAGTCAGTTTGCCGCATTAAAAAAAATGAACGAGTTTTAATCATTTCAAATCCTTCTATGTCTCAGATGGCACAAAGCCTTTATGTTGCCGCAAAAGAAGTAGAATCAGAGCCAGTTTTGATTTTTCAGGGCATGCGAACTTTAATGGATAAAGCTTCGCCTGAGGTAATTGCCGCAATAAAAACAGAACCAGACGTAATTTTATCAATTTCTGAACAGAAACTTGGTAAAGACGGCGAAGCCATTGCAAATCCGTATATTGGAGAAAACGGCGAAAAATACGACAGTATTTTTAACTATCTTCTGGAAGGCAAAAAATCAATCCGTGCCGTATGGACTCCAGGACTTACGCCAGACATGTTTGAGCGTACCGTCTGTATTGATTATAAGCAGCTTGCTCTAAATTGCGAAAAACTTTGTAAAAAGTACGAAGGCGTAGATTACGTTAGCGTAAAAGCTCCTGGCGGAACTGACGTAAAAGTTCCGGTTTACGGACGAAAAGCATTCAGCGATGACGGAGATTTTTCAAAGCCGGGCAACGGCGGAAATATTCCTGCCGGCGAAGTTTTTATAAGTCCGTTAACAGGCAATGGAGACGCTGCAAATCCTTCCGGCGTACAGGGAACAATCGTTTTTGACGGTTCTATGTCATTCAGTGACGGTGATTCTATTATTGAAACTCCTATAAAAATCGATATAAATGCAGGTTTTATTACAGAGATAACAGGCGGCGAAGAAGCAAAGCGTCTTTTAAAATCTGTTACCGATGCAGAAAAAACTGCAGTTTCCATGGAAAAAGAAGGCAAATTGCCGGAAGGCATGGGCGAAGTTTACGCAAAAAATGCCCGCGGAATTGGAGAACTTGGAATAGGTCTTAATCCTGCGGCAATTATAAGCGGTAACATGCTTGAAGATGAAAAAGCATTCAGAACATGTCATTTTGCCGTTGGAATGAATTACGACGGGGATGAACCATGCCTGATTCATCTGGACGGAGTTGTCCGCAATCCTACGATTGTTTTTCACTATAAAGACGGAAGTGAATTCACAGTTCTTCAGGAAGGAATTTTGCAAAAACTGTAAAAAACAGAAAATGCAAAGTTGCATAAAGTGTAGAAGTAAAAACTATGCTTAAGCAGATTGGTCATGCAGTAACATCGCGGTTTTCTCAATACAGATACACGGTTGGATTTTTTGGAAAAATCCTGCGAGGGCTTGTACCGTTTATTCTGCAGGGACACGCGTCTTACAAAATTCTTGTAATGCAGATTCTTTTTACATTTGTTGAAGCCCTGGGCATTTCTTCCATGCTTGCACTGGGAATAGGAGCTGCGGTAAATGTTTTTGGAGCATCGTTTTTAGCAAATATTTCACAGAATCAGCTTATCTATCAGCTTTTAATAATTGCAATTACAAGGGAACTTGGGCCTTTACTTACTGCATTTTTGATTATTGCACGCTCAGCAACTGCGATTGCCACGGAAGTTTCGGGCATGGTAATAAGCCACGAAATAGAAGCTTTTGTTTCAATTGGAATTGACCCGATTGAGCACATTGCAATTCCAAGATTTTTGGGCGTAACGATTTCGCTTTTGCTTTTAAATATCTATTTCTGTATTTTCGGACTGTTCGGTTCATTCTTTGTAACACTGCTTATAAATCCTCTGCCTGCAAGTGAATATTTTAACAATCTGCTTCAGGTAATAACAATAAAAGACCTGTTCATTACGTTTGTAAAAAGCATTGCCTTTGGTATGATAATTTCAACTTTTGCCCTGCTTCATGGTTTTTCGGTAGAACGCGCAAGTACAGAAATCCCGATTGCTGCCTTACGCGCGGTAACAAGTGCATTTGCCTGGTGTGTACTGGCAGACGTTATTATTTCAATTCTTTATTATATTTCCTGAGAAATAATTTCTAAAGAAGTGTATAGAAAGCTGGTAAATAAGAATATGGAAAACGGCGGAGAATCAATAACAGGCAGCAACTTAAATGACAAAGACTTAACTGTCGTCGAACCAAACAAGCAAAATGAGCCGAACGGGCAAAACAGTTCAGAAACTATAATCGAATTAAAAGATGTTTCCTTTGAAGTTCAGGGACAAAAAATCGTTAACAATATTTCCTGTAAATTTGAAAAAGGAAAAACCTATGCTTTAATCGGAACTTCAGGTTCCGGAAAAAGTTCCGTGCTTAAAATCGCTGCAGCTCTTATTCTTCCAACATCCGGGAAAGTTCTGTACAAAGGCGGCCTTGGTGATCTTTGTGGCGGCATAAGCGGTAACAGCGACATAGGACAACACAAAGACAAAGGTATTCTTGACAGCATCGGTGACTTCCGTGGCATAGTAAGCCACCACCATAAAGACAATGACGAAAAAGGCATTGATATTTTTAAAATGCACAAAAAAGAAACAAAAGAATTCCGTCTTCATTCTGCATTTGTTTTTCAGGATTCGGCATTGTGGGCAAACCAGTCAATCCGCCAGATTCTTGAACTTCCGATAAAATTTCATTTTCCCAAAATGCCGGCAAAACAGCGGACTCAAAAAATAAAGGAAGCTGCGGAACTTGTCGGCTACAAACGTTCACTTGATATCCGCCCGGCAGCACTTTCTATGGGAGAGCAAAAACTTATTGCGTTCGCACGCGCAATCATAAATCAGCCGGACTTAATTTATCTTGACGAATGGACAGAATCTTTAGACGATTTTTCGGCAAACAGACTGTTGAACATAGTCCAGGGTTTTAAACAGCAGAAAAAAACAATAATTTATGTTTCGCACGATCTGGAAATAATTCAAAAACTTGCAGATTACATCTATATAATAGAAAAAGGTTCTCTTTACAAAATAATAAAAAAAGAAGATATGGAAACAGACAAAGAACTGATATCATTAATAAAGAAGGAATTGGGAAATGAAATTTAAAATCCGTTATGCAGACCAGATTGTCGGTTTTTTAACAATAACAGCAGCGATAATTATTGTTGCAATAATCATTCTTGTAGGCGGAAAACAAAGATGGTTTGCAAAGGATTATCATTATTATACCAATTTTGATTCCGCAAGCGGTCTTAGCGTTGGAATGGCCGTTCAATTTAAAGGTTTTACCATCGGAAAAGTTGAATCCATTTCTCTGGAAAAACAATCCAAAACCGAACGAGTCCGTGTTAATTTTAAAATCTTTGATACATATCACGAATGGCTTCATATAGGCTCTGTTGTAGATTTGATTATAAGCCCTATCGGACTTGGAAATCAGTTTTTATTCTATCCGGGAACAGGAAATCTTTTTCTGGAAGACAATTCGTTTATTCCTCTTGTTGATTCCACAGAAGGAAAAGAATTTATAAAACGCGGACTTGTAAATGTTCCTAAAAAAGACGATACAATTTCAAACATTATTGCACAGGCAAATAAAATTATGGCGAACACTGCCTCAATTTCTGGCAGAATTGATGATGCGCTTGCAGGCAAAGGTGATGCACCTCTTACAAACACAATGCATTCCGTTGAATTTGCAACAGGAAATCTTTCCATAATAACAGGAATAATTAAAAGCGATATTTTAGAAATTACAACCAACTTAAAAACACTTTCCGGCGCATTAAGCGCAGCCGCAAATTCTCCACAGGGAGCCGTTCCCGCACTGGTAGATCCGGACGGGCAGATTTTTCCAAAACTTGCCGAAATTCTTGACCATACTTCAAAAAGCATTGAAAACCTGGAAAAAGCAACTGCAGCACTTCCGTCGCAGGTTCCACAGATTTCTTCGCTCATAAGCGAACTTCAAATTGCATTGCAGGATGCAGAAGATGTTATGAACGCACTTAAAAATAATCCGCTACTAAAAAAAGGTGTGCCGGAACGGATAAACACAGAAACCACCGGAACAAATCCGCGGGATATCGAATTTTAACCGGGGTTTATTTTTATTTTAGAAGAATTAAAAAGAAGCATTTATCGGACAAATAAACGGAGGCATGAATAAATGAATCAGCATAATGAAAGTAATATTGTGAATAAGACAGCCTGTTTTCCAAACTTGTGCAGAAGTTTTACAGGCACCGGCCATTTTTCATGCCGCAAAGCACTTTACAAATTCTGTACATTGCCTGTACTTGCGTTTTTTGTGTTGTCCTGTTCTTCTGCCCCAAAACGTCCCAGTCAAATTTCTACAACATACAATCTTGCCGTAAATCAGCTTGATATGGGAAATGTAGAATCAGAACGCGGAAATTACAAGCATGCAGAAAATCTTTTGGACGAAGCATGGCGCTTAGCCGTAAGTGTAGATTCTGTAGAACTCAGGATTTTAACACAGCTTTCTTTCGGAAACCTTGCATTTTACCAGAACAATCAGGCAGAAGCTGAAAAAATGTGGCAGCGCGCATTGGATGAAGCAAACGCTGAACAAAATCAGGAACTTATTGCACTTTCAAAAATATATCAGAGCCGCGGAACACTTTCATGGGGAAGTCATGCAGACGTACAGGAAAGTGTGCATAGCAGTACTCAAAATGCAAAGGTCGGCGCACAAGACACGGCTCAGTCCAATGCGCAGGAAAATGCGCGGCGGGTAATTCAGACTGTTACAGAACAGATGGGATATCTAAAAAAATCAAATCAGCTGTACACAGCTTATGCATGGCTTCTTTTAGGCTTTGCAAAAAAACAGCTTGGCCAGTGGCAGCAGGCGGAAGAGCATTTTAAAACTGCCGAAAAGATTCATGAAGATATGCTTTATCTTGAACTTGCCGCCTATGACTGGTATGCAATTTCTTCCGTACGCTCTGTAGCAGGTCAATATGAACAGGCGGTAAAAGCCATGCAGAATGCAATAAGCTTTGACCGCCGCGCAGAAAACACTTACGGACTTGGAAATGACTATCTGGCACTAAGCGAAATATACAAAAAGGCCGGAAAACCAGAACAGTCACAGGAAGCACGCAATCGTTCTAAAGAGATTTTTGCCTCTTCCTCACTTTTGAACACTCCGGATTGAGCCCATTTTTGTACGCATCTGACGTACATCGTTTAAATATTCCTGCAATCCGGCAGAATCTTCACTGTTTATAAGGGTCTTCATTTTCTGCATTTCGTTTATAAAATTATCTATGTGACCGATTAGTTTTTCCTTATTAGAAATAAATAATTCAGTCCAAAGGTTTGCATTTATAAGCGCAATGCGCGTAAGGTCTTCAAAACTTCCGCCGCCAAAGGCCGTAATCTGTTCGTCAGGTGCACTTTCTACAAGAGCACTTGCAATTACGTGGCAAAGCTGGCTTGTAAAACCAATTTTATAATCATGTATGTCGCAGGTAGTTTCTGTAATTCTGGTAAATCCCATTTCTCCGATTAAAAGACGCATGGTTTCAAGGTTTTCTGCCTTGTTATAGCTCTGCGGAATCAACAGGTAATTATGATTTATAAAAAACTTCGCATTGGAAGCTGCATAACCTTCTTTTTCTCCGCCAGCCATCGGGTGGCCTATTATAAAATCAACATCATCCCTAAGAATTTCTGGCAGTTTTTTTTCAAAAATTCCTTTTACACCGGAAATATCCGTTACAATCGCACCGGTTTTAAATTCTTCCCTGTGCTCAACAAGAAAATCCAGAGTAGCATGCGGATAAAGGCATATAAAAAGGACATCGCATTCCGGAATCATTTTACTTACCTGATCAGAAGTAAAAACAGCATCTACAACGCCTTCATGCATGGCAGAATCAAGACAGGCTCGGCTTCGGTTACAGGCTAAAATCCGGCCTTTGGCACCATTCTGGCATAGAATATTTTCTCTGATTGATTTTGCGAACGAGCCTCCCATTATTCCAAGCCCGACAATTCCATAAGTAAGATTCTTTAATTCCATTTTTTACCTCATGCAGTATGCTTTGTACGCGTGGCGGAGTAAAATGTTTTGCATAGAATTTTGTTCCGGCACACGCTGATTTATTTCAGATTCTTTCAGTTTTAATTATAGCCGATTTTCCACGATTTTTATAGTAGTGCTTCGATGTATGCGCTTGTTGCTGCAAAAATAAATATCACAATGGCAGTCGAACGCAAAAAACATCTTATTGACTAAAAGCCCGGTTTTCTGATAATATAATTTCCACATCGGGCCATTAGCTCAGTTGGTTAGAGCAGAGGACTCATAATCCTTTGGTCCTTGGTTCAAGTCCAAGACGGCCCACGCTAAACCTGCTTTAGGAAACTAGAGCAGGTTTTTTTTATGTCTTTTTATAATCTTTTAAAAAATAATCCTTGCGTTATGGAAAAAGTGGTTGTATCCTATAAGTACAAAATAAGAATAAATCCTTTATCCATATATTTTGTTGTTGCTTAAAAGCCATTGCATTTTTGCAGTGGCTTTTTTTTCTTTAAAACTAACCGGTAAAACGACTAACACCTGAAAATCAAAATATGCCTGAACGACTTGACATAAACCTGTTCAATAAAATCCAAAAAAAGATTACTATATTCACCATGAAAAATAATTTAGTTTTTGAAGGCGTACGCGACGGGTTTCCGATCGGGCTCGGTTATTTTACAGTTGCCTTTTCTTTAGGAATCATTGCAAAAAATGCAGGTCTTACTCCGCTTCAGGGCTTCGTAGCAAGTATTTTAAATAAGGCTTCTGCCGGGGAATTTGCCCTGTACAATGCAATTCAGGCACAGGTCAGCTACCTTGAAGTAGCTGTTATAAGTCTTGTTGTTAATGCGCGTTATCTTCTTATGAGCTGTGCATTAAGCCAGCGCTTTAATCCAAAAACAGCTTTCGTGCACCGTTTAGGTGTTGCATTCGGTCTTACTGATGAAATTTTCGGCATTATGATTGCCCGTAAAGGTGATATTGAGCCATTGTATAATTACGCCGCAGTGTTTGTTGCAGCCCTGTTATGGAGTTCCGGAACTGCCTGTGGAATTATAGCGGGAACCTTTTTACCAGCAAATATTGTAAGTGCCCTTTCTGTTGCGCTTTACGGAATGTTCCTTGCAATTATTATTCCACCGGCAAAAAAGAACCGCACAATAATGATTTGCGTTATTGCAAGTTTTGCTTCAAGTTATTTATTTAAGATTTTGCCGCTTGTTTCAAACCTTTCTTCCGGCAACAAAACAATTATTCTTACAATTGTAATTTCATCTCTAGCAGCAATATTTAAGCCAATAGAAACAAACAGAGAATCAAATTCCTCTGATTCTTCAGAAAAATGCGAAATTTCCGCAAATTCTTCAACAAACGGAGAGAAAAATGCATAACACATATATTTATATTTTAACCGCGGCCATTGTTACATATTTTATCCGAGTTCTTCCTTTAACATTAATCAGAAAACCAATACAGAGCCGTTTTATAAAATCGTTTTTGTATTACGTTCCTTATGTAACACTCGCTGTTATGACTTTTCCTGCAATTGTTGAAGCAACACAAGTTCCGCTTGCAGGTTTTATTGCACTGGCTTTAGGAATTATTTTTTCATTTATCGGACTGGGGCTTTTCCCTGTTGCATGCATATGCTGTATGACAGTTTTTATAATTGAATCGATTATATTGTAATACGCTGAAGCATGTAATTTTACCACTGTTTGTAACTATATCGCAGCTATAGAGTAGCTTTCAGCGCATGTTTTCTGGCAATTAAAATCAGCCTGTTTATCATATTCTGAATTGAATACACAAGGCTTATTCCAACTGCAATTCCAAGCGCATATGTCATTGTAGTTCTTAAAAACTGATTTGCAGCTTCGGTTGAGCCTTGCACAAAGTTTTCCATGGTTTTGTACAACAGGCCTCCGGGAACAAGTGGCATCAAAGCAATAATCAAAAACTGGTTTGAAGGTGTTTTATGAAGGCGTGCAAGAACTTCTGCACATGCGGCAGACCAGATGCTTGCAAGCATTGAAGAAACAAAAATATTTAAATCATAATACTGACAGACTAAAAATATTATCCAGCAGATAGTTCCGTTAAGCGAAGATTCCAGCAAAAAACGTTTACGAAGATTGAACATAAGGGCAAATCCTAAAGAACCAAGAAAAGCCATAATTATTTGAAGTGTATAATTCATTTTTGCTTTTCTCCTAGAAAAAATTACCTGCCAGAACTGCTGAAGCAAAGCCAAAAGCAAGGGCACCGGCCCAAAGAATCGTTTCTGCAAAACGCATGATTCCGGTAATTGTATCGCCTACAAAAATATCTTTTAAGGCGTTGCACATTGCAAGCCCCGGAATAAGAATCATTATGTCGCCGATTATTATCTTATCAATGTGAAGATTTAACGGAAGCGCATTGCATATAAATATGCATAACAGCCCTGTTAAAAACGTACAGAAAAAATTGAAAAAAACTATATTATTGCAGATTTTAGCCAGTTTTTTCTGCATAGCCCAGATAAAGACCGCAAGAACTGAAGCAACCGCAGCATCAAGCATCGTACCGCCAAAAAACATTGCAAAACTTGCCGCGGCGATTATATCGCCTAAAAGCACTTTTACTTTACTTACAGGCTCCGCCTTTATTTCGGCAAGTTTTATTTCAAGCTCAGAAAGAGTAAGTTTCTGGCTGCAATAATTTCTGGAAAGCGAATTGATGTTTTCAAGGCGCCTGAAATTTGTTGAAGGACTTGCTGTAATTCTTCGCGTTTGAGTATAGGATTCATTTCTTGAAATTTTCATCGTAACAATTATGCTCGAAGTAATTGCAAGAACGTCCATATACTCCGCACCATAGGCTTTTCCTATGTGAATTAGAGTCTGTTCAATTCTATGTACATCTGAGCCGTTTTCCATCATAATACGGCCCATGTCTAAAAAAATTCCAAGCGCCTTTTCGTGATTATTCATCAGTAGTTAATTTTATTTGCATCAATATCTTTTAGAGTTAAAGCACCTGTCATGCGCATTGCATCTTCAAGTTCGCCTGCAATTTTCTGGATATAAAGGCTTACGCCTTCTTCTCCACCGCCATAAACAGCAGTTACAAACGGACGGGCAATTACAACACCATCTGCACCAAGAGCCAGAGCCTTAAATACATCCGTTCCTGTACGGATTCCGCCATCAACCAAAACTTTCATCTGTCCGTCAACAGCTTCTACAATATCTGAAAGAACGCTTGCTGTCGGTTCGCACTGATCCAATACACGACCGCCATGGTTAGAAACTATAATTCCCTGTGCACCAGCCTGCAATGCTTTTATAGCACCTTCTTCCGTCATTATTCCTTTAATGATAAAAGGAATTCCTGCGGCTTTTATAATTTCTGCAAGTTCTTCTACAGACTTACTTCCGGCTGGAGGTGTAAGATTTTTTAAGAATGGAAGACCTGCGGCATCAATATCCATTGCCATTGCGAACGGATGAGAAGCCATTACAAGAGCCATTTTTTCTTTTATTGTTTCAATGTTCCAGGGTTTTACCGTAGGAACGGCTGCACCATTGCATTTTGCTATTGCCTGGGCAGCGGCTTTCATAACATCCGGATTCGTTCCATCACCTGTAAAAGCTGCAATTCCTTCTTTTGCACATGCAGAAGTTAAAACTTCGTTGTATTTTACATCATCGTAAGCATCACTGTAATGAAGCTGAACAGCACCTACCGGTCCTGCAAAAAACGGATATTTAAATTTCTTACCAAACAATTCTAAAGACATATCTACAGGAGACTGTTTATAGATTGTATCCATTCTAAGCCTGATTGACTGCCATGCGTTGTAATTCAAAATTGCAGTATCGCCTACTCCTTTTGAGCCAGGACCTGGAATTGTGTTTTTACATGCCAATCCGTTACAGATTGGACAAGCCTTGCATTTTCCCTGAGAATTTGAGCCGGCAAAATTTTTGCGGGCATTTTCAATTACTTCCTGATATGTCATTTTTCCCCCGTTTGTGTGCCTTTTCAGCACTGTATACAGAATAGCTTACACTTGATTTTCTGAATTTGAAAGAGAATCTTCTATTTTATATTCATGACCCGTGTATAGTTTGAACTGTTCATAACCCTGATATTTTAACATTGGAAGCCCGTTACAAACCTCGCAGCCGGCGGCTTCTGCTTGAGCCATTACCGGCGTTAATTCCGGAGTGTAGATAATGTCAAATATCTTTTCTTTCCCGGAAAAATCGTAAAACCAGATAGGGTTATTCTGCTCATTAGGAGCATCAGTAGCCCCCATTCCAACGGAAGTTGTCTGAATAATAAGAGAAGAAAATTTTTCCAGTTTTTTTGTACTTTCCGGAGAAAGGAGCGCATAATCAAAGCCAAATTTTTCGGCAATTCCCTTTGCTTTCGTTAACGTCCGGTTAAAAATACAGCCTTTCCCATTGAGTTTTTTTACAACAAATGCAGCAGCCTTTGCAGCGCCGCCGGCTCCAATTATGGCTACTTTCCAGCCCCTTAAATTTTTTACCTTCAAAAATTCAAGGAGCGCCTTTTCAAGACCGTCTGTATCCGTGTTATAACCAGACCATGTTCCGTCAAGTTCTTTTACTATTGTATTACATGCACCAATCTTATGAACCTGTTCAGATTCAATATTTAAAAACGGAAGCACGCTTGCCTTATGCGGAATCGTTACAGATATTCCTTTCATGCCAATCTGGTCTGCAAAATCCAGAGTATCTTTTATATCCGGTGAACAAACCGGAATATACACGGCATTTATGTTCTGCTTGCGGTAACCTCTGTTATGCAAAGCAGGACTTGCTGTTGTTTTTAAAGGCCAGCCTGTTATTCCAAAAATCTTTGTTTCTTCGTTCAAATTACGGAAATTATAAATTTCGTTCATTGTAATCGGATCAACATGCCCCAAAACCTCATTAAACGTAGAAGCATCGCTTGGCGAACAGAATGATAAATATGAATGAAGTTTATAGGCAAGAAGCCTTGTAGGAAGCCCCATAGAGCCCATTGCACAGATTATGTGCGGGAACTCATTAAAATTTTCACATTCCTTAAAAATATTTGTTACGTCAGAAAGAGAACGCGGCATACATGCGATTTTCGGGATTTCATAATTACTTTTACACATTTCGCGAAACCTTTGCGGTAGGTTCCGCACAGTATTATTCATATCATGCATACTGCGGATAATCAAAGTTCCGTATGCCAGAGCAGAATCTTCCAGACTTGGAATGTGATAATCTTCTTCAAAATCAACATAGGCAAAATTTTTGCGCTTATCAGGATCTGCAAAAGCAAGGGCGCGCGCAAAAAGCATGGTTCGGGCAGCTTCTCCGCCAGTATATTGTCCTCCGTCGTTTTTTCTGCGGATTGTTAAAATCGTTGGAATTTGCGCAAGTTCCGGAAAACGACGGATGGCAAGAAGCTCATCTTCATTTAAAAGGTCTGCCCTAAGTTCAGCAATATCTATATATTTTCTATATTCATTTATTAAATCCAAATCTTCGCGAATAGTTGATTTCGAAAGCGTTAAACAAACAAGCGGTTTTTCCATGATTTCTCCTTTTATGATACTAATTGACTAAAAAAATAACTTTTTCAGCCCTGCACAAGATCAGAACGCATCTTTTTTATTTGATTCAAAACAGTCCGTGCTTCTTCTGTATTCTGAAAAATAAGATTTATATTTGCTGAATTCTTCATCACAATCTGAAAATCAAGCTTTTCTGAAATATCTGCATCTTCCCAAAGCAAAGCCGGAATAGATTGAATTTCTTCATATAGTATAAACGGATACTGAAGATAAATCCCTTTTTCATAAATGCCAGAATTCTTCAAAAGAAGATAATTACGTACGGCAAGTTCAAATGCTAAAACCGCAGCAGCGCATATTACGCTTGTTCCAACCGAGCCCAAACGACGGAAAAATGTTACGGCAACTACCAGAATGCAGACAAAAAACATGCTTATTATTTTTGAAAAATTTTCAACCGATGATTGTTCTGCAGCTGATTTTACCCGTCTAAGCGGCATAAGGCATTTTCCGCAAAGCTCTGTAATTTTTTTCTGACGCACAGGGATAGAAAAAGTCAGTATAACAAAACAGAACACAGCTATTATCTGTGGAAGAAAATTTGAAATAATCAAATTACTTTACCTCCTGGATTTCAGAAGAAATATTTTTTGCAGCAAGATTTCTTGAAGAGAGCCAGATTTTTAAAGTCTTTCTTGCAGATTCAAAGGCCAGAGGAAGGGCTTCTATGTCGGCTTCAGATTTTACGGATTTTACTGTTACACCGGCAACTTCTCTTTCCTGAAGTTCAATCTGTTCCATAAGCGTTTCTGAATGCGGGATTTTTGCAGTAAAAAACATATCACAGGTTTTATATCTTATGTTTTTATAATCATAAACATTGGGGAAACTGCACAGATATTTTACGTCTTCAATCTGAAGATCAAGTTCTTCCTTACACTCACGCAAAGCGGCATGTTCAGCTGTTTCATCTGGATCACAAAAGCCGCCAGGCAAAGCAAGAAAACCTTTGCGTGGTTCTTTGGCGCGAACTTCAAAGAAAACATTGTCGTTTTTGTCTGTAATAATAATGCCTACAGCCGCGGCAACATTGTTGTACAATTTAAAACCGCAATCCGCGCAGCCCCATTTTCTGTTATCTATATATGAAATTTTTTTGCCGCCGCATTTCGGGCAAAAATTAAAATTATTATCTATTTGGGGTTGTGTTTGTACTTTAGCTGCCTGTTGAGCTTGGACTGTTTGGTTAGCTTTAAATGTTTGATCCGATACTTGAGCTTCTGAAGCCGTTATTGAAACCGATGATGAATTTGACTCAGCCATTTAAAATCCCCTTTTTGATTTTTCATTTTATAATACTTAAAGATAAAACAAAAGCCCCTTGCAGGCACTTAAAGTTTTTGCTTGTTGAAGTGTATCTTCATTTTCGCTAAAATAATTCCACTATGAATTCAACAAAACGTACAGTTACTTGCGGTGACCTCCGCAAAGCAGATGTTGGTAAAACAGTAGTTTTAAATGGTTGGGTAAGCCGCACCCGCGACTTAGGTGGTCTTGTATTTATTCGTCTTCGCGACCGTTATGGAATTACTCAGGTAATGGTTGGCGATAAGGCCAGTGATTCAGTAAAGAAAATCGCTTCAAGCTTAAAATCAGAATATTGTATAGCCGTTGAAGGCGTTGTTGCAGCACGCGCAGATAAAGATGTCAATAAAGACATGGCAACAGGCGAAATTGAAGTTGAAGCAACAGATATTGAAATTTTTACAACTTCTCAGGAACTTCCGTTCAGTATTGAAGAAGTACGCCAGAAAGACGGAACTGTGGTTCTTCCAAATGAAGATTTGCGCTTAAAATACCGCTACCTTGATTTGCGCCGTGAACCGATGCAGCACAATATCATTCTTAGAAGTCAGGTAGCTTTTGCAACCCGCGAATATTTAACTTCCAAAGGCTTTTTGGAAATTGAAACTCCAACGTTTATAAAATCAACTCCGGAAGGAGCACGCGACTATTTAGTTCCAAGTCGTGTTCACCCGGGAAAATTCTATTCTTTGCCGCAGAGTCCGCAGCTTTACAAGCAGATTCTGATGGTTTCAGGCTTTGATAAATATTTCCAGATTGCACGCTGTTACCGTGATGAAGATGCCCGCGGCGACCGTCAGCCTGAATTTACACAGATTGATATGGAACTTTCTTTTACAGACCGTGAAGAAGTTCTTACAACAACAGAAGGCATGATGCAGTATATTTTCAAGAAAACTTTGAATTACGATTTGCCTGCAAAATTTGACCGCATTTCCTGGGACGATGCCTTTGATTTATACGGAAGCGACAAGCCGGATTTGCGCTTTGACATGAAAATGCAGGACGCGACATTTATGGCTTCTCTTTCTGACTTTGGTGCATTTAAGGCAGGAGCTGCCGCTTCAAGCAAAGAAATTGAACGCCACAAGCGCAGCGGATTAAAAGCACTTGTTGTAAAAAATGTCGCTTCAGATTATTCACGCAAAAAGATAGAAGCACTTGAAGAAGTTGCAAAAATCAATCATGCAAAAGGCCTTGCCTGGATGAAAGTTGGTCAGGACGGCAAATTTGAAGGTGGAATTTCTAAATTCTATGCCGGTAAAGAAGCTGAAATCTGTTCGAAACTTGGAGCAGAAAAGAATGACCTTCTGCTTTTTGTAAGCGATGAAAAATGGCAGACAGCCTGTGTTGCTCTTGGTGCCGTGCGCAAGCAGCTTGGCAAAGATTTGAATCTTTATAATCCTAACGATGAATTCCACTTTGCATGGATTATTGACTTTCCTTATTTTGCATGGAACGAAGAAGAAAATCACTGGGAAACAGAACACCACATGTTCACTCTTCCGCAGAAAAAATACTGGGATACACTGGAAAGTGATCCGGGCGCAGTAAAAGGCGACCTTTATGACCTTGTATTAAACGGCTATGAACTTGCTTCAGGTTCTATGCGTATTAACGATCCTGCTTTACAGCAGAGAATCTTTAAGATAGTAGGCTACAGTGAAGAACGCGCTCAAAAAGCCTTCGGCTTCTTAGTTCAGGCATTCAAGTTTGGAGCTCCGCCACACGGAGGAATTGCTCCTGGACTTGACCGCCTTGTTATGCTTATGTGCCACGAAGATTCAATCCACGAAGTTATTGCCTTCCCGAAAAACAATCTGGCTGCTTCACCAATGGATGAGTGTCCTTCTGTTGTTGATCAAGCACAATTAGATGATTTACATATAACAATTCACGATGCAGAAGAGTAATTGATGAAACGTTGCTGAACCGATGGATTTCAGGTGTATGATGAAATCAGACACCAATTATTGCTGGTGAAACTCCGGTTGATTTGATATCATAATCAGCAATCGGAGTTTTTTTTAAGGAAAATATATGAGCAAAGCAGAAGACTATTCAGACCCGATTGTTACAGACAAATTTTTTATCGACTGCCTCAAAGAATTTTTGCAGATAAAAAAAGATGAACTGAACTATCTTGAAAAAAATTCTTCTGCATATTCAGATACTTCAAAAGATTCTATATTTGGCGAATTAAAAGAAGATCTGGAATCAGTAATTTCTTCTTTGACTGAAATCCTTTCTAGCATTAAAACAATTGACGACCTTTCTCTTTCTGACGGGGAAACAATAAATTCTGTTTTTGAATACCTTGAAGAATTTGCCGACAACTTTGTAATTTCAAATGATGAAATTCAGCGTAAAAAAGATTACGATAAATATCATCAGATAGAAGAACTTTTATTCCTTTTCTACGATGAAGATGAAGACGACGACGATTTTGATGATGATTATGAAGACGACGCAGAGGATTTTGAATAGCCTGAATAAAACTCAATTGCGACACGCCATATCAGCATTGTCACATCAACATTAAAGCTGGTTAGTTACATGCATTATTAAAAGTTTAATTACGCATCAATCTGGAAAAGAGCCCCTGCCATGGGCTGCGCACCAGCAAGTGCAAAAGGCGCTGTTTTTGCATTTTGAGCGGCAGCCTGAATCTGAGCCTGATAATTTTTAATTAAGGCTTCTGCCTGACCATCACTCATTACTGAATCATGTTTCGGAATAGTTGTATTTTTTATTCTGCTGAGATTATCAATTAAAGTGTTTAAAATCTGTATTTTGCTTATGGAAACTCCGTTCTGTCCTTTGCCTGCAGGAACTCCTGAAATGTGATTGAACTGCGCGTAAATTACAGCACCAGGATTAACCGGTACATAAAGCTTTCCGCTTGCACCACCAGAATGAGTTATATTTCCATATGAATAGGCATTTAATGAACGGATATTAGAAATCATTGAATCCTCCGAAAATACAGGAGAAAATTCAGTCTTTCAATTGACTTTTTTCTCTACCTATATTTTCGGAAATTCAAAAACAAAGTTTAGCAAAAGTGATTAGTAAAACTGCTTGCTCCAGTCACTTATGCGTTCTTCAATAGTACGGTTAGTTGTTCTTGCTGTGCCAGATTCGCTGTTAATTGAATCAGAAAGATAAGGAATTATTACTTTTTCTTTTAAACTTTCCCAACGCAGTGGCAGAACAGCCGGGGCTTCAAGATAATCTGCAACAGGCATGTTTGCAAGCAAGTCCGTATAATAAATCGGGAATATTTTTTCATTTACCTGCTTAAGTGTAGAAAATCCGCCTGCAATACCAAATGTAGAAGTATTTAAATTCATGTTTTTAACATGTTCAAGCATAGCCTGCTGTGCATCCACGGTAAAAAACCATTTAATAAACTGTTCTGCATTATCCTTATGAGGTGCCTTATGATACAATCCAAGCGTTACCATAGAATCTTCAACAGGAATTTTATTATTGGCCTGAATCCAGCGAAAATCCAAAGATTCTCTCTGCGTTTTTGAAAGTGCAAAAAAATTGTTGCTCGGCATATACGCAAAAAGACAATGCCGGGACATAAGCTGCTTATAAGGTGGTGTATAAAGATACTTAAAAGCAAAATCCTGTTCTTCAACAGGAGAATTATTTGCTTCACTCGTCCATGATTTCAAAAGCTGAACTGTCCTGTCCAAAGAATCTGCATTCCATGCAAAAGAAATTCCGGATTCTGTAAATTTTCCGCCGTTAATTCTGGCAAACGTATATAAAAAATCCGGATACCATTGCGGAGCAAAACCCATTTGTGTGTAAAGTCCGTTTTTATTCTTTTTATTAAAGCTGATTGAATAGTTTTTTATCTGTTCTGGCGAAATAAGATAGTTTTCTTCTATATATTTCTCATTATCAACTGAAAAAACTGCTGCCGGAACATTAAAACTTACAGGAATTTGAAAAACCGTATCTTTTCTTTTACAGCTGTCCAGAAGGTTTGTATAAAAAAGAGAATCGTTTACCTCACCGGTTGTAAAAAGATAACTCAACGAGCGGAACTGTTTTCTTTTGCGCTCTGAACGCATCAGACTTCCTATAACAAGATCCGGCGGAACTTCATCCTTTGCAGCCGGTAATGCATCGGCAGGATTTTTCTTATAAACTACAAGAGCCTTTACTTTATTCTGCGAAGTGTTAAAAACTTCAGTATAAGGAACTAATTCACTACAACTTGTCCAGATTACAACCGTATTTTTTGAATTGTTGTTTCTGGCACATGAAGTAAATAACAGAGAAAAAATATAAACCGCAGCAAATAAAAAAGGAGCGCGGGCAAAATTACTACGCAAGTTTTTCAGCAATTTCATATATAGCTGAATATACGTTTTCTATTTTGTCTTCGTCAAGGCTGCTGAACGCAATTCGCAATGTATTTGAATCAATTGCAATTGTTCCTATTCCACGCTGTTTTAATAATTCCGTGCGTAAAAGTTCTGCATCAAGATTATTAAGATGAAAACTCATAAAATAGCCGGAATTAAACGGCAGGGCTTCAATTACTTTTGATGTATGAGATTCTACAAAAGTGCGGACTTTGCGATAGCGGTTTTCCAGAACTTTTCTAAAATGCGCTTTCTGATATTCCAGCGCAGGATCTGTAAATGCACGCAAAACCATGGACTGTGCCGGGCTTGAACAGCATGAAACTGTTGCCCTGATAATTCCTGTAAGTTTTTTTTCTATCGCTGTGTACTGTTCTTCTGTAGCACCTTTCCAGCCGAATGTTATAAATCCGCAGCGGAAGCCCCATACAAAATCTTCTTTTGTCGGACCGTCAATTTTTACGGCAAGAATATTTTCGTGGGCATCGCACAAATATGCAAACAACGACTGTTTTTCTATATTTTCTTCATAATTTAAGCCAAAATAAGCGTCATCGCTTATAGCAAGAATTTTTACACCTTTTTCTGCAACAGATTTTAAAACTGAAACAATCTGCTGTGCTTCCTGAGCCGTCGGACTGTAGCCGGAAGGGTTCTGCGGAAAATTCAAAAGAAGACGGACGAAACCAGATTCAGCTTCTTTTATTACTGCTTTCTCAAAACTTTCAATATCAAAACCACCGTTTTTGAACATATTAAAACGATGTATTTCTGAATTGTATCTCGTTTCTACGATAAGAGAATAATTATCCCATGAAGGATTTGCCGCAAGAAGCGGTTCATTAGGTCCAAGGAACAGCTCTGCAATGTTT
>JAEEWW010000022.1 GCA_016287815.1 Treponema sp.
TACCTGCGCATGTTTGATGTAATGATTCTTGTTACGATAAACGGAAACTGTCTTAGAATAAATCCTGAAACTCCGAATGATATGCTTTCTGATTTGGTTTGCGAAGATATTGTTATTCAGGCTGCAACACCTATTATAAACTGTAAGGAATTCAGAAAAGGAATGCTTTCAACAATTCCTGAAGATGATCCTGATCCAAAGCAGAAAGTTGTTGATGAATTGATGAAAATCTTTGACAGGCAGCATGATGAAATAGAAAAGATCCGCGAAAAAGAACTGGCAGAAAAAGGTCTTTCTGTCTGATTTTTGCGAATTGAAATTTGCCAATGAATAATTATATAAACATATAGAGGAAAGAAGGTAAAATATGAAAAAAAGAAATTCTATTGTTGTAATTTGTCTTGCAGTTCTTGCTTTTGCAGGCTGTTCAAATCAGAAGAAACTTCCTGCAAGTTCTCCTGATCCAACTTCAATGTTCGGTGTTGAGAAAAAAATCAACATGGAAACGATTGATAATTATTTAAACAGAAGCGATGTTGTTTACCGCGACATGCGCATGCTTTTTGATCCGGCAGATTATGGTGCAATCGGCGGTAATGCAGATTTGTCTGCTACGATTGAAGGCTTTAAAATCGTTCCGTATCCTTATCTGGCAACTTTAACAGAATTGCCGGTAAAAGGTGCTTATAGCGGAGATGCATTGTTTTCTTTAACATGGGATTCAGACGGTAAGATTGCAACTGCAACACCAAATTATGATGAATCAATGCTTGTACTTGAAGATTTGTTCCCAAAGGATAAGCCAATCTTTTTGATGTGTGGCGGCGGCGGATATGCCGGCATGACAAAAGCGCTGCTTATTAAGCTCGGTTGGGATGAAAAGAATCTGTATAATATCGGCGGAAACTGGTCATATAAGGGTAAACATGCTTATGAATTAATCAAATATGCTGAAAATCCTAATGACCATAATATTTTTGCAACATGGCGTGCCGATTATGCATATATCGATTTTTCAAGGCTTCATAAAAAATAGAGAACCGTATGAAAATATTGAAATCTTTTTTGATTATTTCTGTAATAATAACTGCTTTTTTGGGTCTTTCTTCCTGCAAATCTAAGGAAGGTGGAAACGCAACATTTAAATATGCCCAGTTTGCAAGCGGTGGAACAAAGACAATGCTTGATGCAACAATCTTGTTTGAAAACGCTAATTCAACGTTTACCAAATATCAGGTTGCGTATACTTCATGTACATGCCGCGGACCGGAAACAAATTACCGCTCTGTAATGTATATTGAGCTTTTAAACACAAAACCTACAAAAGACGAAGCAAGTATCCGCAGAATATGTTTTGACAAACTGGATAATGCAGTTGTTGGTATGTGGGGCGACAGTAATCCCGTTTATGGTAAACCTGATTATACCGCTGAATACATGAACGATAATTTTGTTCAAAAGCTTGTGGGAAAAACTAAAAAGGATTTTGATTCCTGGGGCGGCTACGGCAAACAGGTTTCTGGAATACAAGCAGATGCCGTTACAGGTGCTACAGTTTCTACAGGTAACCTGACAAGTGTAATCAAAGAGTTGTTTAAATATCATACAGATAAGTATTATAAATAATTTGCGACGGCCTAACCGCAGGTTAGGCCGTCTGTCCATTCTAAATTAAGAAGAAAAATTAATTTTTGACATATATAGAATACTGTGGTATTCTTAGGAAACTAAATAATAAAATTTTAACGATAATGCTGTTTCTGAGTTAGAGAGTGAAATTGCATCTATCCGAAAATCGGGGTAGGTGTGTCTTCGCTCTTTTTTTTTGCCAAGAGCGGATTACATACAGACCTTATGGAGGTTTTATGCAATACGATGTAGCGGTTATTGGTTGCGGAGTTATTGGTGCGGCTGTTGCGTATGAGCTTTCAAAATACAAGCTTAACGTAATGGTTGTTGAAGCAGAAAACGACGTTGCAGATGTAACCACAAAGGCAAACAGTGGAATTCTTCATGCTGGTTTTGACCCTGAACCAGGTATGACAATGACAAAATTGAACGTTGACGGCGTTGCTATGGCAAAAACATTGTGCAAAAAGCTGGACGTTCCTGTTACCTGGTGCGGTTCCTATGTAGTTGCTTTTAACGATGAAGAAATGAAAACCGTTAAAAAGCTTTACGACCGTGGAGTTGCAAACGGAGTTCCGGATATGGAAATCCTCAATGCAGAACAGGTTCATAATCAGGAAAAAAATCTTTCTGACAAAATAAAAGGTGCTTTGTATGCCCCGACTGCTGGTGTTGTTTCACCATGGGAATACGCACTTGCATTTATTGAAACAGCTGTAAGAAACGGTACAGAATTACGCCGCAATTTCCGCGTAAACGATATTAAAAAGGAAGAAGGCGGCTATGTTATTAAAAGCCAGAGCGGCGAATTTGTTCATGCAAAATACGTTGTAAATGCCGCAGGTCTTTATTCAGACTTTATCCACAACCTTGTTTCTAAGCCAAAGTTTAAGATTCAGCCGTGCCGCGGCGAATACTATCTTTTGGATAAAAACACAGGTGATTTAGTTAATCACGTAATTTTCCAGTGCCCGAACAAGGACGGAAAAGGTGTTTTGGTTTCTCCAACCTGCCACGGAAATATTATCGTTGGTCCTAATGCAGAAGATTCTGACCGCGATGATGTAAGCATTACACAGAAAGGTCTTGATTTTGTTGCAGAAAAAGCAAAACTTTCCGTACCGAGCCTTGATTTGCGTACTTCAATCCGCAACTTTGCAGGTGTTCGTGCAAATGTTGATACAGGTGACTTTGTAATTGAAGAAGCAGAAAATGCGCCGGGCTTTATTGACCTTGGCGGTATAAAATCTCCGGGACTTACCTCAGCTCCTGCAATTGCCGTTCGCTGTGCTGAATTACTGGATAAGGCCGGTTGTCATCTGGACGAAAAGAAAAGCTATATCGATACAAGAAAACGTATAAAGTTCAATCACCTTTCTGTTCAGGAAAAAACTGAACTTATTAAGAAAAATCCTTTGTACGGAAGAATTATCTGCCGTTGTGAAACAATTACAGAAGGCGAAATTATAGACGCATTGCGTTCTCCTGTTCCTCCTGTTTCTGTAGACGGAATTAAACGCCGCTGCGGAACTGGAATGGGTCGCTGTCAGGGAGGATTCTGTGGTCCTCGTGTAATTGAAATTCTTATGAATGAAACACACATCAGCTATAAGGATGTTCTTCAGGACAAAACAAATTCTTTCATTCTTGAAGGAATTACAAAGAAAGAATCAGAATGTGATCTTATGGGAGGTGCTCAATGAACGCATCATACGAATTGATTGTTATTGGAGCAGGTCCTGCAGGATTGGCCGCTGCTCTTGAAGCATGGAATAAAGGCCTTAAAAAGATTCTTGTTGTTGAACGCGCAAAAGAAGCCGGCGGTATTTTGATGCAGTGTATCCACAACGGATTTGGTCTGCATCACTTTAAAGAAGAATTAACAGGCCCTGAATATGCAGGCCGCTTTATTGACATGGTAAAAGAAACCGGTATTGAAGTTAAGCTTGATACCATGGTTTTGGAAATTACCCATGACCGTCAGGTACACACTATTAATACAGAAGACGGTTACTGTATTTATCAGGCACAGAGTATTGTTCTTGCCATGGGTTGTCGTGAAAGAACTCGTGGTGCAATCGGTACACCGGGAACCCGTCCTGCAGGTATTTACACAGCAGGAACAGCTCAGCGCCTTTTAAATATTGAAGGCTACATGGTTGGTAAGCGCGTATTGATTCTTGGTTCAGGCGACATTGGTCTTATTATGGCTCGTCGTATGACTCTTGAAGGCGCAAAAGTTTTAGCCTGTGTAGAAATCATGCCGTATTCAGGCGGATTAACACGCAATATTGTACAGTGTCTGGAAGACTTTAACATTCCTTTGTATCTTGGACATTCTATCGTAGATATAAAAGGCGACAAGCGTGTTGAAAAAGCCATTGTTATGAAGCTTGGCCCGGACCGTAAGCCGATTCCTGGAACAGAAATGGAATTTGATGTAGATACAATTCTTTTGAGCGTTGGTCTTATTCCGGAAAATGAACTTACACAGAAAGCAGAAATTACAATGGATCCGCGTACTAAAGGTGCCGTTGTATTTGAAAACCGCGAAACTTCACTTCCGGGCGTATTTGCCTGCGGAAATGCCGTTCATGTACACGACCTTGTAGACTTTGTTACAGAAGAAGGCGAAATTGCCGGAACAGGGGCAGCAGAATTTGTTCTTAAAAACAAAGATTCTGCAAAAACAAGTGACAGCGACATAATTGAACTTGTAAACGGAAATGATGTAGGTTACACAGTTCCTCAGAAAATCCGTAAAGGTTCTTTTGAAGGAAAAGTTGGCGTTTACTTCCGCGTACGTTCTGTACACAAAGAACCTGCCATGATTACTGTAAAAGAAGGTGACAAGGAAGTTTATTCTGTAAAGCGTAATCACCTGGCTCCTGGCGAAATGGAACGCATTGATCTTACGCCTGCAATGCTTGCAGACGTAAAGGGGAAATTAACTGTAGCCATTGAACCGGTTAAGTAACTGGACACTGAGTTTTAGGAGAAGTTATGAAAAATATAATTTGTATTTGCTGTCCGAACGGCTGTCATTTAACTGTTGATGAAGAACATGATTTTGCAGTTACAGGGCAGAAATGTAAACGCGGCGAAGTTTACGGCAAACAGGAAGTAAAAGATCCTCAGCGTGTAATTACAAGTACGGTTGCTGTAAGCGGCGGTGCTTATGTACGCTGTCCTGTAAAAACAAACGGAACAATTTCTAAAGGTTTGATGTTTGAAGCAATGAAAACATTGGATAATCTGATTGTACCGGCACCTATAAAACTTGGTCAGAAAATTGTTGCAAATGTCTGCGGTTCTTCTGTAGATTTTGTTGCAGCCCGCGCAATTGCGAGCAAGTAAAGTGCAATTTGCCTTAAACGGCACATGCTGCGGTCATTTATGACCGCAGAGGCGCGAAAATAAAAGAATGCGATTTTAGGAAACTAATTTTTACCGCACTGTTTGTGGCCGCCCGAAGGGCGGCCACCTCCTTTTTAAAAAATAAAAATGCAAAAATATAGCCGGATAAATCGGTTTATTTGGATTACTTTGAAGCCAGTTTATAGATTCGGCTGATTCCTACAGGATGGAATGCAATTCCTTTTACTCCAGGACGAATCATGTCGGAATTACACTGCTGATAAAGCGGCAGGATTACGGCTTCTTTCATAATGATTTCTTCTGCCTGTTTCATGGCAGTCCAGCGCTCGGCAGGTTTTGTAGCAAGTTCTCCGTCGTTACAGTTTGTTACGATTGCATCGTAAGTTGAATTTGAATAACGTCCGTAGTTGTATTCGTTGGCTGTTACCCACATGGCAAGATATGTCATCGGGTCGGCATAGTCTGGACCCCAGCGGGTTAAGGTAATTTCATATTCGCCTGCGCCAATTGCCTTTAAGCGTTTTGATTTCTGAATAAAATTTAAATTGAGCGTAAATCCCGGAAGTTCTGTTTCAAGCTGCTTTTTAATGGCTCTAGCTACATCTTTTTGTGTATCTGTATCGTCTGCAACCATTGTGAAAGTGAATGTTCTTTTGCCAAGCTCTTTCTGTGCCTGAGCATAATACTGTTTTGCAAGAGTCGGATTATAGGAACAATACTGCGGAAATTCCATAGTATTTGTTGTAAAGTCTTTTCCCTGCGAATTGAATGCAAAGTTTGAAGGTACCGGCGTGTATGTTGCTTCTGAACCGTCTGCAAGAACTGTTTTTGTAATATGTTCGCGATCCAGGGCGAAAGTCATTGCTTTTCTAAGGTTTACATTTGCAAGGTCTTTTACAAGCGTGTTTGGGCTTATGTACCATAAGTAGCCGGAAGCAATTGTTTTAAATTCCGGCGAAGTTCTTACCTGCGCAACCAAATCTCCGGAAACTTCAATCAAATCAAGCTGCCCTGCCTTATATTTTGAATAAGCTTCCTGACGGTTTTTGATAACTTCATATTTTAATCCGCCAAGTTTAACTTTGGCTGCATCATAGTAGGCTGTATTCTTTTTCATGCTGATTGTAGAACCACCTGCTTTGAAGTCTTCCAGAATAAATGCACCGTTTGAAAGATAATATTCAGTGGATTTTCCGTAATTATCTCCGCAGCTTTCTATGAATTTCTGGTTTGCCGGATAGAATGTAACGAAGTAAAGAAGCTGTTCAAAAAATGAAACAGGAACTTCAAGTTCAACTTCCAGTGTGTAGTCGTCCAATGCACGAACGCCAAGCTGATTTAAATCCATAAGTCCTGTGCGGACTGCAACTGCATTTTTAATATGAGCAATGTCACTCATAAGATAAGAATAATCAGCTTTCAGTTCAGGGCTGCATGCACGTTGCCAGCCGTAAACAAAATCGTGGGCTGTAACAGGATCACCGTTAGACCAAAATGCGTCCTTACGCAGTGTAAATTTATATATAAGTCCGTCTGGAGAAAGTTCCATTTTTTCTGCTATTGCATTAACAACAGAGCCGTCTTCAGCCATTTGCATAAGACCGTCTACAAGATTTCCGATTACTTCGAAGGAAACACCATCGGTTGCAATTTCCTGATCAAGACTTTCAACAGTTGTTTCTATTGTAACGTTAAGAATCTGTCCCTGTACATTTTTATCCGGTAGGGGACCTTTAGCATTTGATTTGGCTTTCTTTATAGAACCTTTGCAGGAAGTAAGCAGTACGAGGATAGAAAAAATACCAAAAATCAAACGGAAAGAAAAATGTTTCATATTCATATAAAGACCTCATCATATACTGTAATGTGCTTGCATTCTACTTTCAACTTTTTGAAAACAAATCGAGAGATAATAAGTAAAGTAAGAATTATTTATATAACAGTTGTTTTCTGTATTTTGCTCGATATACTGTAAAAGTGAGGTTAAGTATGGATATTACGACAAACACTGCAGTGGATTCTGCTGTTTCTGTTGAACCAGAAACTCTTGATGCTGATGATATGACAGTCAGCAGCGACTTTGGTGCTGAAAAATCAGAAAATATGGCACTTGAAACGGATGCCGGTAGTGAAACTTCTTGTACTGTGGAATCTACTGATTCTTTGCCAGATTCTTCGGCTGTAGATGCACTTGAAAAAGATGTTACAGAAAAAGAATCGGAATCAGAGTTAAGAAAATTTGGCAGGATGGCGACACAGATTTCTTTACGCGTATTCATAATTCTTGCATTGTTCTTTGTACTGCTTGTATTTGTTATTTCCAGCAGGGTTAAAAAATCTTCCAGAGACGACTATTCAGCTTTCAGTCAAAAAATTATAGAAGAAGATGCAGGAAAAATTTCTTACTGGAACGAAATCCTTTTAAATGACCTTCGCATTTATTCAGATAATGATGTAACTAAAGCCGGTAGAAATGAAGATATTATCAGGTGGATTCAGACTCATAGAAACATACAGAACAGCTATTTTAATTATATTTTGTTCTGTACACCGGACGGAGTCGGGCATTCCAGCGAGGGCGGTTCACGAACGGTAATTTCAAAGAATTTCTATCGCGATATTATGCAGAACAATAAAGAAACCTTTGTTTCTAACATTGACTTCCAGAGCGACGGAACTGTTTGTTATTATATTGCAAGGGCAGCCTATAATGCAGCCGGTAAAAAAATTGGTGTTTTTGCCGGAGCTGTAAAACTTGATGAAATTGACCGCATGGTAAGCTCACTTTCTTTAGGCAAAGACGGAAAAGTTATCCTTGCAGGAAGTAATGGTGTTCTTATTTCTCATATCAGAGGAGAAGAGCACTACATGGATTTATTCTATAGTGACAAAGCAGGTTATTCAGGGCTTGATGATATCGGTAAACGCACAGCCATCGGTGAAGTTGGTGAAGGCTACTATAAAGATCCTACAGGAACAAAGATATTTGCTTCTTTTGCACCTGTTCCAAAAACTCCATGGTCTGTTATTTTAACTATTCCAACAAGTCAGATTGACGAAAATGGAAACCACATGCAGATTGTAATTTCAATTATTGTATGTGTAATAGCAATTTTGATTCTTTTTGTAACTGTTGTTCTTCTGGAATTTGCTATACGGCCATTAAAAGCTGTAGGCGAAAGCATAGACCAGATTGCTTCCGGTGATGCAAACCTTACAAGAAAGCTTGAAGTAAAAAGCAATAACGAAGTTGGACGCTTAGGCAACGGATTTAACCGCTTTATGGAAAAACTCCGTACTATAGTAAGCGGTGTTAAGGATTCTAAGGAAACCTTGCAGGATGTTAATGTTGGCCTTCAGCAGAGAATTAACGATAACGGAAATGCAATTCAGGAAATTATTACCGACTTGAATAATATTGATTCTCAGATGCAGCATCAGGCAGCTTCTGTAACAGAAACGGCAAGTGCGGTAGAAGAAATTTCAAAGAATATTGAATCCCTTAGAGGTATGATAGATTCTCAGGCAGACGGTGTAAGCAATGCAAGTGCGGCTGTAGAAGAAATGATTGGAAATATCCGCAGCGTAAACCATTCTGTAGGTTTTATGGCAAAGGCATTTACAGGTCTTACAGAAAAGGCAGAAGAAGGTATAAGCCGTCAGCGCAATGTTGATGAACGTATAAAACTGATTGATGAACAGTCTAAATCTTTGCAGGAAGCCAATAAGGTTATTTCATCAATTGCAAGTCAGACAAACTTACTTGCGATGAATGCGGCAATTGAAGCGGCGCATGCAGGAGAATCCGGACGCGGATTTGCAGTTGTAGCTGACGAAATCAGAAAACTTTCTGAAACTTCTACAGTTCAGTCTAAGAAGATTAAGGAAGAACTTAAAAATATTGAAACTTCTATTAACGAAGTTGTTCAGGCTTCTCATGCTTCAAGTGAATCATTTGCAACTGTTTCCGAAAGTATCGGAACTACGCAGGAACTTGTTTCTCAGATTCAGGCTGCAATGGAAGAACAGCAGACAGGTTCTCAGCAGATTAACGATGCCCTTAAGCTTATGAATGATAACACCAGCGAAGTTAGGGAAGCATCACGAGAAATGGCTGAAGGAAACAAAGCAATCCTTCAGGAAGTAAATCATCTTAGGGAAACAACCGAAATGATAAAAACAAGTATGGTTCAGATTTCTAACAGTGCAGAAAAGATTAATGAATCAGGACGTGCACTGGATGATATTTCTTCGAGCGTACGCATGACAGTTGACCAGATTGGCGGTCAGATTGACCTGTTTACGGTTTAAGTTTCCGCCGTTGCTGGGACCCGCAGAGCGATTTTGTTAAGCAGGTATTGTTTAGGAAAAGTGAAATTTTGGCTATTTAATTTGTGGCAAAAAATTCCAGTAATCTGTCTATGTATTCGGGAGATTCATCATATAATGCATGACCATAGTTTTTAAAAACCTGTAATTTGCAGCTAAGCTTATTTGCCATCTTTCTTGAACTTTCATGCGAAAATATTTTGTCATCTTGTCCTGCAAAAACAATTGCAGGACATTTTATTTTAGAAAGCTCTGGCTGTAAATCAAAGCCGTCCATTCCTCGTACAGAAGCAGAAAATTTCTTGAATTCTTCATCGGTTCCGTTGCAGGCGGAAAGTATAACATCTTTGTATTTATTGTAAAAATCCGGAGTATAAACTGCTTTGCCGAAAGATTCTGCAAGTTCATTTACAGATTTTTTATCAGAAAGATTTATCCAGTCATTAAAAATTTTCTTTGCATCAGGCTCTATTGAGCATGCTGTAGATACCAGAACCAGTTTGTTTACAAGCTGTGGATTTTCTATTGCAATATACTGGCTTATCATTCCACCCTGGGAGACTCCTACAAGGTTTACGTTTTTAAGATTCAGCTTTTTTAAGACTTCTGCGGTATCTTTGGCCATTTCATGTACTGTATAACTTAAATAGCTGGAATCAGCGGAATCAGAATTAAAAGAATTTAATGAATTTGCCGTGGGAAAGTTTTTCCGTCTGTCAATAACATATACTTCATAATTATCTGACAATTTTTTGAAAGCAGCTTTAATGAAATCAGCTGAAGGCATTACGGACTTTAAACTTACACCCGGGATAACGACTATTTTAGGATTTTCAGGATTTCCAAATTTGAAAAAGTCCATCTCAAAATCACGGAGCTTTACTGTTTCAATTTTCATAGAACTTTCCTTTTCAAAGCAAAAAAGATTGTATGGAATAAAAATGCCTGCAAGTATAAGTATAAAAACTATTATCCTCTTGCGATATTGCAGATTATTTCCACGCATTTATCTATTCCCAGCTTTGAAGAGCAAAGGCACAAATCGTAGGTTTTGGCTTCAGTAAATTTTGAAGTTGTATAATATGCGCAGTATTTTGCGCGGGCTTTATCAACATCATGCAAGTGACGGCGGATTTCAGCTTCGCTTGTATCCTGCATAAAATCCCGCTTCATACGAAGAACACGCCAGTCTTCATCTGCGTGGATAAATACATGTAAAGAATTGTCATATTCGTGCAGGATGCTGTTTGCGTTTCTTCCGACGATTACGCAGTTGCCGCGCTCTCCGATTTTTTTGATTACTTCTTTCTGAGCCTTAAATAATTTTTCATCAAGCTGAGATGTGTACATATTAAAAAGACTCTGCGCAAATCCGAAGTGAAAAGAAACTTTTTCATCAATTTCTTTTACTTCCTGTGGATTCATGCTGATTTGTGAGGCAATCTGATAAATCAAATCTTTATCTGTATAGGTGTAGCCTAATTCCTTTGCAACTTTGCGACCGATTTCGCCGCCGCCGGCACCAAATACACGGCTAATTGTAATAATTTTCTTCATATAAAAATCCTGGTTAAAATGCTACAGAACCTTATTCAAGAAGCTCTTTGTTCGTTCCTGCTGCGGATTATTTAAAACCTGCTCAGGTGTTCCTTCTTCTATTATATGACCACCATCCATAAAAACAACTCTATCTGCTACTTCGCGCGCAAAGCCCATTTCGTGGGTAACGCAGATCATGGTCATACCGTTTTTTGCAAGTTCCTTCATTACGTTAAGAACTTCGCCAACCATTTCAGGGTCAAGCGCACTTGTAGGTTCGTCAAAAAGCATTACCGAAGGATTCATTGCAAGGGCACGCGCAATAGCTACACGCTGTTTTTGTCCGCCAGAAAGCTGCTGCGGATAAACATTTGCTTTTTCTAAAAGTCCTACGCGTTCAAGGAGTTTTAAGCTTATTTCCTTTGCTTCTTCCTTTGTTTTGATTTTTAGTTCAACAGGGGCAAGCATGATGTTTTCTACAACAGACATGTTCGGGAAAAGATTAAAATGCTGGAAAACCATTCCGATATTTTCGCGCACCTTGTTAATATTGATTGATTTATCACTTATATCCGCGCCGTTGACAATAATTTTTCCGCCGGTGATAGTTTCAAGCCGGTTAAGACAACGCAGGAAAGTTGATTTACCTGAACCAGATGGTCCGATAATCGTTACAACTTCACCTTCTTTTATGTCTATATTGATGTCTTTTAAAACTTCAAGACTACCGAAATTCTTTTTAAGGTGTTCAACGTGAACTTTTATATTTGAATTATTCTCCATCTTTCTTTAATCTCCATTCGATTTTCTTTGCAACTTTACTGAGGGTTACGATAACAACCATGTACAGAATGCCGATTATTGTCCAGGTCTGTAAGCTCTTAAATGTATTGCCGGAAATTGTTTTTCCCATGTTGGTAAGTTCAGGGTATCCGATTACAGAAAGAATTGAAGTATCTTTTAGCGTAATAATAAACTGGTTGATTACAGAAGGAATCATTACTTTGAAAGCCTGAGGAAGAATTACGCGGCGCATACTTGTGCCGTAAGGTAAGCCCAAAGAGCGCGCTGCTTCCATCTGACCTTTATCTATACTTTGAATTCCGGCACGGAAGATTTCTGCCATGTATGCGCCGCAGTTCATGGCAAGGGCGATTGTTCCTGCCTGCAATGCAGGAAGGCGGAAGCCCTGAACGCCAAGCATCTTTACAGCCTGAGGAACACCGAAATAAATAAAGAAGGCAAGAACGATAAGCGGAACACCGCGGACGGCATCAACATAAACTGTACCGATAAAGTTAAGCGATTTTTTGTGGCTTACGTTAAGCAATGCAAAAATAAGACCGATTATCATTGCAAAAAACAGTGCAAAAAGAGTAAGCACGAGTGTGTAGCCAAGCGAACGTAACAGCATTGACCAATAGACTTGAATAATCTGTGACATTTTGGGGAAACCTCCAAAACAGTTTTAAAATATGTGAAAAACGCGAAAAACAATCTCTGTCAGAAAATGTTATGCGGAAGTAAAACTCCGCTGTCGGCTTTTCCGCGATTTTCAAAATTATACAATAAATGAGTGAGTATTAGAAGATGTGGGGAAAAATATCATAAAAAAAGCCAGTTCGGCATTTAGTCAAACTGGCTTTTAGGATTATTAAAAAATCGGAAAAACTACTTCAGGTATTTATCAAGGATTTTCTGATATTTTCCGTTGGCGCGGATGTTTTTAAGACCTGCGTTGAACATATCAAGAAGTTCCTGATTTTTTGTGTTCATGATTGCAAAGCCGTATGGAGCACCGTCGCTTTCCATTCCTGCAGGAATCTTAAGTGGAAGACCAGCTGATTTGATGTTGTCAGCCATGATTGGTGTGTCTTCACAGCAGGCGGCGCTGTTTCCGTTGATTACATCCTGATACATTGTTGGAGAATCTTCAAAAACAGTTACTGTAAAACCGTATTTTGCTTTAAGGCTGTTTGCAAAATCTGCACCGGCTGTTCCGTTTTTAACTGCAACGTTTTTGCCTTTGAGATCTTCAAACTTTGAAATTTTGCTGTCTTTTGCTACAACGAATGTCTGTGTTGCGTTGTAATAGCCTTCAGAGAAAATCCAGCCTGAATCAATGCGGCTCTGTTTGATTGTAGCACCGGCAATAAGACCGTCTGCCTGACCAACCTGAACTGCTGCAACACCTGCATCCCAGCCTAATGACTGAAGTTCATATTTAAATCCCTGGTCTTCTGCAATTGCTGCAAGAAGGTCAACGTCAATTCCGACAAACTGATTCTTTTCATTTGTATATTCAAATGGTCTGAAAACTGTGTCTGTAGCGACAATCCAAACTTTTCCACCTGCATTTGAAGCAGATTCCTTGTTTCCGCCTGCAAATACCATTGCTGAAAGTGCAAGCACAGTAAGCATTACTGAAACGATTCTTTTCATAAACTCCTCCGTAAAATAAGTAATTACTAAATTTATGAAATGATAAAATGTATATAGATGATTGTCAATAACTTAAGCAAAAGTTAAAAATCTTTAATAAAATTAAAAAGCCGCCGATGACAAGAAGTCATCGGCGGCATAATCGGCCAAATTATCAGAAACTTTGCTGCAATAATCTACAGCAATCCTTCTTTTGTCATAAATGCAACAGAGTTTGCCCAGTAATCTGTAAAAAAGCCGTCTACGCCAAGTTCCGGAAGACGGCGTAAATCTTCTTCTTCGTTTACGGTATAAACAAAAACCTTAAGACCCTTTGCATGAGCTTTTGCAATAAATTCTTTTGTTACCGTGTTGTACCAGAGGTTTACCGAAGTTGCATTCATTTTTACGGCAGTGTTTAAAAGTTCATCGTTGTAGTAACCGCCGGAAAGCGCTTTTTTAACTTCATCCTTAAGGACTTTTGCAACGGCCGCATCAGAAACTTCTTTGTCAATTACGGCACAGCTTTCTTCGTAATTAGTTGTAAAAGGAAGCATGAAGTTTTCTTCGCCATAGTTAAAGATTTTAGAAAAAAGTGCATCGCGGCCTGGTAAATCAGGTAAAAGCGCTTTCCGGCGGATTGAGCCGTCAAGCAGGGCAATTTTTATTTCTGGATTTACCTTACGCATGGCAACAAGTTCCGGCCAGCTGAAAGAGCTTATTAAAAAATCGTCATATCCTAACTTTCCGCCCTCAACGTATTCTTTTATGAGCGAACCGCTTGCGCTTCCTGAATCATCGCCTTTTAGTTCCAGGTGGATTGCGGGGCGGTTCAATTTGGAATAAGAAGCACAAAGGTCAAAAAGTTCAGAAAGTGTTGGAATACGGTCAAAGCCGTCTTCTGTTTTTCCGGCATATAATTCGCGGATTTCTGCAAGAGTTTTTTCGCATACAAGCCCGCTTCCTGTAGAAACCTTTGAAAGGTTAAGATTGTGAACCACAACCATTTTTTTGTCTTTTGTAAGCTGAACGTCAAATTCAAAGGCCTTTGCGCCTTCGCTTACGACTTTTTTGAAAGCCCTGATTGTATTCTGGTTATAGCCTCTGTAATGGCAACCTCTGTGACCAATAACTAACATTAAGCGGCAACTCCATAGATAATATTTGGAATAACAAGTGTAAACCATGGAATGTATGTGATAAGAAGCAGAGTTACAAGCAGTGCAACCATAAACGGAATACATTCCTTTACAAAATCGCCGACCTTACAATCGGTGATACCGCAGCAGGTGAACATCATTGAACCGAACGGAGGTGTTAAACCTCCAATCATAATGTTTACGATGCAGACAAGTCCAAAGTGAATTACGTCAACTCCAAGTGAAGTGATTACAGGAACAAGAAGCGGTGCAAGAATGATTAATGCGGCTCCGCCTTCAAGGAACATTCCAAGTACAAGAAGCAGAATGTTAAAAATCATCAGCATTACATATTTGTTTTTGGTTATGTTCAAAAGGAATGCTGTAAGAGACTGCGGAATACGTGCGTAGTTTAAATAATAGCCGAAGACATTTGCTGCAACGATGATTAAAACTACAGTTGCTGTTCCGTAAACTGTTTCTTTTAGGATAGGAATTATGTGTTCCTTTTTAAGGTTTTTATAGATGAACTTTCCTACGACGATAGTATATAATACGGCAATAGCTCCTGCTTCGGACGGTGTAAAAAGTCCTGCGCGCATTCCGAAGATGATTCCAAACGGAAAGAGCAAAGCCCAGATTGAATCGATTGCCTGCAAAGCTAATTCTTTAGCTGTTGCTCTTCTTGGGCGGGTTGAAGCATAGCCGCGTTTTTTTGAAATTACGTGAACCGTTACCATTAATGAAAGCGTCATCAAAACGCCCGGAACGTAGCCTGCGGCAAACATACGTCCTACAGAACAGTTTGCAATTAATGCGTAAACAATTAAGTTGATTCCAGGCGGAATAACGGGCGTTACCGCAGAGGACGCAGCCGTAATTGCGGTTGAAAAAGCTTTTCCCATTCCTCTTTTTTCCATTTCTGGAACTAAAAGTTTGCTTTCCATGGCCGCGTCCGCATTGGCAGAGCCGGAAACGCCGCCCATGAGCATACTTAGCAATACATTGGACTGTGCAAGTCCACCCGGCAAGTGACCGGTAAGAACGTCTGCAAACTGCATGAGTTTTCCGCTTATGCCGCTATAGTTCATTATAGAGCCGGACATTACAAAGAACGGAATTGCAAGCAGCGGAAACGATTGTGTGCTTGTTACAAATTTTTGCAGGAGCAGGGCAACCGGCGTTCCTGTTTCAATAAAGGCAAAAAAGAATATTGTTGAACCGAAAAGCGCAAACGCAATCGGTAAACCTGTAAAATATAAAACCAGTACAAGAATTGCAGGAATATACGAAATCATTTATTTAACCTCCTGAGCTGGAGTTGCATTTTCCGCAAGGCGGGATTTAGGATTGTTCCGGAAGGCTTCTTCTTTTTCAACTTCAAAAGTTGTTTTCTTTATATCCTGAATAAGGAAGATAAAAGAATAAATGGTCATAAGTATAAAACTTACAAGGATTGAAGAGCTTATTGTTACGGAAGAAATTCCTAAAACAGCAGTTGGTTTTCTATAGGAAACTTTTACATATTTTACGGACATGTAAATGATATATGCGTTTATTAATAGAAGAATAAGGTTGATTATAAATTTAAAGGCTTTTTTTCCGCCTTCAGGAATGAATTTTATAAGAAAATCTACGCTTACATGAAGTTTGCGTTTATAACATGCAGCAGAGCCTAAAAAAACGCCCCATACAAAACAGCCTGTTGCAACTTCTTCTGACCAGGAAACAGGGCTTTTAAAAAAATAGCGCAGGAAAACATTTACTATAACTATAAGTGTTGTTGCGCACAAAAAAATTGAAGCAAATATTTCTTCAAAATTATGGAAAAATTTTTTAATGGCTTTCATAAAATCTCACTATAAAAATTGTGGTAAAAATAGGTAAGGACGGGCTGCCGGATAACCGGCAGCCCGTCTGGGGTTACAGTTTATTTTTTTGGCATCTTGGCAATTTCAGCACGGATTCTCTTAAGGATATCCGGATCTGCGCCTTTCATAATGTCTTTGTTTTCGTATACAGGAGCAACACGTGCAGCAAATGCGTCGTGATCAACTTCGTTGAACTTAATTCCCATTGTAGAAGCAAGCTTTTTCTTTGTAGCTTCATAATTGTTAGAAACTTCGCTAACCATCTGGTCAGCACCTTTGTTGAATTCTTCTACGATAATTGTCTGATATTCTTTAGGAATTGAATTGAAAAGGTCTGCATTGATGTAAACACCGCAAACACCTAAAAGGTGGTTTGTAAATGCCATGTTCTTTGCAACTTCTGCTGAGCCGTTTGAAGCGTAAGCATCAACAGTTCCTTCAAGACCGTCTACAACACCCTGCTGAACGGCAGAAATTGTTTCTGAGAATCCCATTGGAACGGCAGTAGCGCCCATGTAGTTCAAGGTTTCTACATAAAGTTTAGAACCAGGGGTACGGATTTTCATTCCTTTAAGGTCTTCCGGTTTTGTGATTACTTTGTTTGTCATCATGCTGCGGAAACCGAAGATATAGTCAAGAGAAAGAACCTTGATTCTGTGTTTGTCTTCAAGTTCTTTTTTCATGCCGGCAACAAGGTCACTTTTTGTAAGCCAGCGATATTCGTCAAAGTTGTTTACAAGCATTGGGCCTGCAAGCGCGTTGAAGTTTCCAACGTAGTCACCAATGTAAGAAGGATCTTCTACCGAAATAAATTTTGCACCCTGTGCAACCTGTTCAACACCGTCTTTGTAAACCGGAAGCTGGCTCTGCGGATACTGCTGAATTTCAATTGCACCTTTTGAGCGTGATTTAATGTTGTCGCAGACAATAGCCAGTGATTTTGTGAGCTGTTCATTTGGAGCAAATACGTGGCTCATTTTTAATACAAGCGGATGTTCCGGACTGATTTTTGCGTCTTTGTTTCCACCGGCGAAAGTAGCAGAGGTAAGGGCAACTCCTACCATTGCTAAAGCTAACAATTTTTTCATGTTTCCTCCTTAGAAAAAATGCTTTTTTAGTTGGTTTAGGTTGTTTAACATTTTGTTTAATAAATAATTAAACTTATGCTAAATCTTCATTCTGTGGCTATTGTAAGTGCTAAATATTTATCTGTCAAATTTTATTTTGTAAATAATATTTACTTAAAATATAAGAAATTATTTGATTTATTTTAAAAGAGAAGCTAGAATTATGAAAGATTTTAGTTAATGAATTGTTAAACATTCTGTTTAATAAATTGTTTAATAATTGATAATTGCTGATTTTTACGGTAGTTTTGCAGAATTTAAGGGGGAGAATCATAATGAAAAGGAATTTACCGACTATAAAAGAAATTGCTGAAAAATCTGGTGTTTCAACGGCAAGTGTTTCGATGATTCTTTCAGGCAAAAAACTAACCCGTTTTTCAGAAGCAACGATTCAGAAAGTTCTTTCCGTGAGCCGGGAACTTGGCTATACAAAGGCAAAAACCGGAAAAACCATTATAGAAGTTTGCCCTACTGTTTTTAATCCGTATTATTCTACTATTATACAGGGAATTGATTGTGAGGCTTTTGCTCATGGCATGACGACGATGGTTTACAATACGTACTGGGATGTAGAGCGTGAAAAAGCAATTTTAAGAATTGCAGAAAATCCTTCTGTCTGCGGAGTGATTTTTACGATGATTCCGCAGCAGCATGAAACGGCTCTTTTATTGAATAAAAAAATACCGGTTGTAGCTGTTGGTGATTATAACGAAAATATTCAGATTGACGGAGTTGATATAAATAATTTTAGCGCCGGCTCGTTAATCGGCGAGCATTTAATTTCGCTCGGCCATAAAAACATTGCATTTGTTTCAACAAGTTTGAACAGCCAGCATTCGGCAAGAACTCGCAGGCTTGAAGGGCTTGAATCGGTCTGTAAAAATTACCCGGATGTTGCAAAAATCAAGGTTTATTCAAAAGATATAACTTCTGTTTATGAACTTCAGAATGTTAATGTTGAATACGAAACCGGTTACGAACTTGCAAAAGAATGCATAAAAAAATCGCCTGAAATTACGGCGATTGTTGCAACAAATGACATGGTTGCTTATGGGGTTATAAACGCAATTAAAGACGGCGGATTTAATATTCCACAGGATTACAGCGTCTGCGGATTTGATAATATTTTCCCTTCAAAGTTCCATGATTTGAACTTAACGACAATTGAACATTCGATTATTCAGAAAGGAAAAAAGGCGGTGAGCCTTTTGATTTCCCGGCTGGGCTATTCATACGGATATCCTGAAGAAGCTGAAACCGTTACAAGAATTGAATATAAAAGCAAGCTGATTCCGCGCGGCACAACTGCTGCTCCAAGAAAGTAATAAAACTGATAGTTGAAAGCAAAAATTTGACGTATGAATAAATCACGGTAAAATTAATTGCATGAAAGGAATATTTGAAAAGATAAAAGATTTGTTTTCAGCATTTGCCAGAAACTACAGGGATATAAGCCGGGTTTCCGGTGGTTGTGCATACATCCCGCCAAAATGCCTTTCTTCAAATTCTTCTGGCAGCTCTAGTAATGAGGCGGCTTGCGGTTCGGAATCTCTTCCAGAGAATCAAGAACATCCTGAAGCTTGCCGGAAATAAGTCTGTTTTCTTTTGTAAGTTTGTCGATTGTTTTTCCCTGTTTTACAACTTCGTCTTGAAGCTGTTTTACAAATTCTTCAAGGTATGAAAGTTTTATTTCAAGGTTTGTACAGCGTTCGTTTGTTTCATTATCCATAAGCATATTTTATTATTTTTGATGTTTTTTGTATATGCGCGGATAAAGGACGCACTGTGTGCGGCGGACTTCCGGCCGACCGCTTTCTAAAATAAATCAAAAAAATGAGCTAATTAAAAATTTCTTGTTTGATTGCGGTTTGGGCGTTAAACTTATTAATAGAAAGAAAATAGTCAGGAATTGCCTGATATTCAAAAATTTTTAGGAGGAACTATGGGAATTTCAGTTTATTCTTTGGGTGCGGCTGGTGAAGTTACCGGTTCAAAGCATGTACTGGAGATTGATGGCATACCGTATATGATTGACTGCGGAGCTTTTCAGGGAAGACGTGCAGTTTCTGACGCAAAAAACAGGAATTTTGATTTTCCGGTTGATAAACTGGGAACTGTAATATTAACCCACGGGCATTATGACCACTGCGGGCTTTTACCTATTCTTGTAAAAAGGGGTTTTAAAGGAAATATTTATGCAACGCCTGCTACACGTGATCTGGCGAATGTTGTAATGATGGACAGTGCACGAATTCAGGCACGTGATGCGGAATATCTTGGCAAACAGGCAAAAAAGAAAGGGGAGAAATTTACCTGGAAACCTCTGTTTGATGAAGCTGACTGCACAAAGGCTGCAGACCAGATTATAACAGTTTCTTATAAACGGAATATGTATATTGCTCCATCACTTCAGCTCGAATTTTTTGATGCAGGACATATTCTTGGTTCTGCTTTTGCATATCTGACTGTAAAAGGCCGGCACGGCACTTTAAATGCTCCGTCTGCAGCACTTTATGATGAAGGTAACGAAATACGTATATTATATACCGGTGATATTGGACGCCCGGAAAAGCCGATTATCAGAAAGCCTTCCAATGACATGCCTGCACCAGACTATATTTTCCTTGAAAGTACATACGGGAACCGGCTGCATGAAGAATCATCTTTTGCAATGACGGAACTTGAACGCATCGTAAATGAAGCTGTTGCAAAGAAAGGAAAAATCATTATTCCGTCTTTTGCAATAGAACGTGCACAGGAACTTATTTATTATCTTCATCTTCTGGTTGATAAAAAGAGAATACCTTCTATTCCTATTTATATTGATTCGCCGATGGCTGTAAGTGTAACAGGTATTTTTGGTATTCATCCTGAATGCTATGATGACGAAGTACATGAGGCATTTCTTAAGCATCATAAAAATCCATTTGGTTTTGGTGCTTTGTCTTATGTTACTAGCGTTGAAGAATCCAAGGCTTTAAACGATAGGGAAGGCCCGATGATTATAATTAGTGCGGATGGTATGTGCGAAGCAGGACGTATCCTTCATCATCTTTACAACAACATAAGCAATCCGAAAAACACTATTTTGATTGTCGGGTATATGGCAGAAAATACGCTTGGAAGAAAAATCCTTGACGGCGAAAAAGAGGTTAAAATCCTTGATGAATGGTTCCAGGTAAAGGCTAATGTAGAACAGATTGATGCATTTAGTGCACATGCCGACTATGAAGAAATGATATCCTGGCTTAAGAGCATAGATACAAGCCGCCTTAAACAGATTTTCCTTGTACATGGTGAAACTGCTGCTTTGGACGCATTTACCCAGCATCTTTGGGAAGCAGGTTTCAAAGATGTAACAACTGTAAAATACGGTGAAAGATACGATTTGACATAAAGGGCGGTGAAAAAGGAATAGGGAGAAAGTTTAGCGATTAAATTGAACGGCAGGTGCAGAAAACCTGCCTGCCGTATTTATTACCAGCTCTTATTCAAAATCTTCGAGCGTGCGGTAATTAAGCTTTTTTCTGTCTGTGCGCTTTTTTGCGGCTTTGCCATTTTGGGCAGATTTTTTACCGGAACCTTTTTCTTTTAAATCGCCGTTAGTTAAAACGGAAATTGATTTTTCGCTTGACTGACGGCGTTTTTTTGCATCATTTTCCAGAAGCCTGAAAGTTTCTTCTTTTTTTATAAGAATATCGTTTGCAGCGTTCAAGTGAAGGGAAAAATTTAACTGATTATTTTCTGCAAGATATTCAATACAGGCTTCTAAATCTTTTAAGCAGATACCGGCTTTATTTTTACCTTGTATTTTTGCTTTTTCGCGAACTCTTTTGGCAAGAGCTGCTTCTGTAATCAAAGATTTTTCTTTTAACTGTTCAAGAGCAGAAACTATTTCTATTTGTATTGGTGTTAAATCGCTCATATTTTAAAATCCTTTTTTATACGCGTACAACCAGCACATCGCCGGCATTTTATTTCTTTTTTTCGGTTTCTTCTTCTTCGTCCCAGACAACTTCTATTGTTCGCCGTTCAACATTCTGAATCCTATGGAACATAAGACAGTCGGCCTTATGTATGATTACGCCGCGCCCGTTAGAAACATAACCGACAATCGGATCCGGATACGAAGGATTGCAACATTTTGCAAAATTAACCAGAAAGTTTGTTGTTTTACCGATACGTATTTTTCCTGTTCCCTGTTTGGCTGTATTTTCAGTTCCCTGCGGTTTTTTGTGAACCCGCTGTTTTTTAGGAACGGGCGCGGCGGCTTCAACGAGCTTTGCATGCAATGCCGGGTCTTCGTAACCTGTATCATTCTGCAAAAGCCATGAGCGGATTTTGCTCCTTGCCTTCTGTGTTTTTACAAATGCCAGCTGATTTACCGTAGGATGTGCCTGCGGGTTTGTAAGTATTTCTATAATCTGCGTATTTTTTAAAGGAGTTGAAAGCTGGATGATTTTACCGTCAGCTTTTGCACCAACTATTTTTTCTCCAATCGCAGAATGTACTTTATAGGCAAAATCAATTGCTGTAGAACCGATTGGAAGTTCAATAACTTCACCTTTCGGCGTAAAAACATAGATTGAATCGCCTAAAAGTTCATCCTTGAATTCGTTGAAAAAACTTTCATCGGAAGCATGATTTTCTTTTAGTTCTCGCAGCTGGTTTACAATTGTAAGATTGTCTGCGCTTACTAAATCATGGCTCATTCCTTTTTTATACAGCCAGTGACTTGCAACACCATGTTCGGCTACAGAATGCATTTTTTCTGTACGGATTTGAATTTCAAGCGGCTTTCCTTCGCACATAACTGTTGTGTGCAGCGACTGATAGCCGTTAGATTTTGGCATTGCAATATAGTCTTTAAATCGTCCGTCCAAAGGCTTCCATAAGCCGTGGACAATTCCAACAAGCGTGTAACATTCTGTTTCTGTGTGGCAGATTATGCGGAGCGCAAGAAGGTCAAACAATTCACTTGCTTCTTTATTTCGCTTGCGCATTTTCTGGTAGATAGAATAAAAATGTTTTGCGCGGCTTGTTATTGTTACTTCAAGCCCGGCTTTTACCGCCGATTTTTGAATTGCCTGAACGGCTTTTTCAAGATACTGCGCGCGCTCATTTTTTTTCTGTGCAACAATGGATTTTATCTGCTGAAAAACATCCGGGTTTATGTATTTCAGGCTTAAGTCTTCCATTTCGTTTTTTACGGTAGACATACCGAAGCGGTCCGCAAGTGGTGCCCATATATCAAGAATTTCCTGTGCAATAGCGCGCTGTTTTTCAGGCTCTAAAGACTTTAGATTGCGGAGCCGGTCCAGGCGGTCGGAAAGTTTTATCAATATAATGCGGATATCGTCTACCATTGCAAAAAGCATTTTTCTTATTGAATCTGCCTGCTGCAATGTTTTGTTAGAAATATTCAGGTTAGTAATTTTTGTTGCGCCGGAAATAAGGGATGTAACGCTTTTGCCAAAGTTTTTTTCTATTTCTTCAAGTGTTAATCCGCTTGTTTCCGGTAAAGAATGAAAGAAACCTGCTATGATGCTGTCTGCATCCATTTTTGTTGAAGCAAGGATTTTTGCAACTCTAAGAGGATGAAAGTAAAATGGTTCGCCACAGGCACGTTCAACACTGTCTGAGTTCTGCGTCAGATAATTCCAGGCGTTTTCAATGCGTTTTTTATCTTCGTCGCTGTAATCAGGGAATTCTTTAAAGAAATCCTGAATCAGTTCATCTGGACTTTTCGTAATCTCCTGTGTTTCCAAAATATCCTCCTTTTTGCAAACCGCACAGCATTGCCATAGTTACGCTTTATATTGCGGTTTGCACGGATTTTATGCAAAAAAAAACCGGAACAACAAAAGCAGCTCCGGTTTTCTGGTTATTTAATTTGTTCAGTTAAATCCCAAAAATTATAAAGCTCCTTTTGTTGAAAGGACTCCGTCAATGCGTTCATCATATTGTGTTGCCATATCAAGTGCTTTTGCAAAAGCTTTGAAACTTGCTTCGGCAATATGATGATCATTACATCCACAAATCTGTCGCATGTGTAAATTCATCATACCAGAATAAGAAACGGCATAGAAAAATTCGCGGAATAATTGTGTATCAAAGTCTCCGATTGCGGGTGCGTTGAATGTTTCTTCAAAGCCAAGATATGGTCTGCCGCAAAGGTCAATTGCACACATTACAAGAGTTTCATCCATTGGAAGGATAAAGCTGCCATAGCGTTTTATTCCTTTTTTGTCCCCGATGGCTTCTTTGATTGCCTGCCCAAGAACAATGCCGCAATCTTCTACTGTGTGATGTCCGTCTACGTTTAAATCGCCTTTACAGGTAAGTTCTATGTCAAAAAGTCCGTGGCGCGCAAAACCTTCAATCATGTGGTCAAAAAATCCGATTCCGGTATTGACCTTACATTTTCCGGTTCCGTCCAGATTTAGAGAAAGAGAAATGTCTGTTTCTTTTGTAGTCCTTTTTACTTCTACAATACGATTTTTCATGCTTTAACTATAAAATATAAAAATCTGCTAGTCAATTACAAATTACAAAAGCGCGCGTTTGGTAAACGCGCGCTTTTGCTTTTGCTGTAAGTCTGGATTACTGCAATTCTAAATCGTCTTCCTGTTCTTCTGTTTCTTCACTTTGTGCAGTTTGAGTTTCGCTGATTGAGGAATCGGATTCTGTTTGTGAATCAGAGTCTTTTTCTACCTTAAAGATTGCGGCGGCAGCAACAAGGTTTTGCGCGCTTGCCGAAAGTTCTTCCGACATTGCGGCAAGTTCTTCAGAAGAAGATGCGTTTTGCTGAACAACAGTATCAAGCTGTTGGATTGCCGTACTTACCTGTGAGCTGCTTAAAGTCTGTTCACGGCATGCTACAGAAATCTTTTCTATAAGATCTGTTGTATTTTCAATCTGCGGAATTACATTCTGAATCTTTGCGCTTGCGTTATCTGCGGCTGCAAGGGTTTGGGTAGAAAGTTCCATAATATCGGTAGCAGCATCTTTTGTGCGTTCTGCAAGTTTCCTGACTTCGTTAGCAACAACTGCAAAACCTTTTCCGGCATCTCCGGCACGGGCCGCTTCAATAGCGGCATTCAAAGCAAGAAGGTTTGTCTGATTTGTAATATCCTGAATTACGGCGATTTTATCTGTAATTTCTTTTACTGCCTCAACTGCTGAATTAACGGCTTCTCCGCCGGCTTTTCCTTCATCGCAGGTAGAAATTGCAATAGCTCTGGTTTTTTCTGTATTATCTGCCGTCTGGCTGATATTTTCTGCAATCTGTGTCATTGTTGCAGACATTTCTTCCATTGAAGCGGCCTGTTCTGCGGCTCCTGAAGAAATCATCTGGCTTGAACTGCTTATCTGTACGCTTCCTTTTAATACTTCGCCGGCAATTGTCTGTACTTTTATTACAGTTTCCTGCAGAATTTCTATAAATTTATTTACTCCGCGGCAAAGCTGTGTAAATTCGTTATTACCGTATTCCGGCAGACGGTAGGTTAAGTCTGCATCGCCTGAAGAAAGATTTGCTACAGCATTGTTTATTAATCCAAGCGGATGAGAAATCTGCCTTGTAATCAGTATTATGAAAAGAATTACAACAGCAACCATACATAATATGGAAACAAAAACGAGCGGCTGGAAAATTGCGCGGGAAACAAGCTCTGCAACTGTAAGCGGCTTACCAAGATACAGAGTTGTTAAGAACTCTCCGTTTTTGTTTAACAGCGGAAAGTAACATGAAATTGAATCCTTGTTTCCGATTTTGTTTATTACAGAGATTGATGTTTTTTCGTTTTTAACACGGTCAATAATTTCAGGATTTGCAAGTGTTGTTCCCTGCATTCCTTCGATTGTAGTAACAAAACGTGTATATTCATCAAAGATTGTGGCTTCTGCAAGTGTTGCAGTTTTTATTTTATCTACGGTGTGCTGAACAGAAACAGTTTTTAAACCTATAGCAACGCCATCGATTTTGTTTCCTGCTGTTAATGGTTCTGCGGCAACGGCAATAACTGCACCTTTTTCCTTAATGTAATCCGCACTGCTGCGCCCGTTGATTGCATCTTTTACCATTTCTGTTAAATGGCTGTTTTTTAATAATTCAGCATTAACAGCTTTGGAAGTAATGAGTTTTCCGTTTTTGTCATAAACGGCAGCACCATCTGCTCCTAGAATTTCAAAATTGTTGCAGACTGCGGCGGCAAGAGCCCTTTGGTTAACTCCGTTTCTCTGCATAAACTCGTATGCGGTTTTTGAACTGGAAGAAATAGAAACTATGCTATCAAGTTCTTCGTCAATTTCTTTTGTAAAATAGACTGTCAGGTCTTTTATTTCATCTAGAAAATATGATTTAAGACCGGAATTTAGTCGGGAAGAAACGATACCATCGATTATAACTGTATAAAAAATAATACCAAAAACTATTACAAGTTCTATAAGGCGTGCAACTGATTTTTGTTTTTTCATAACGTCTCCATTACTTTATGTTCTCCCACACAATATTATAATATGTTTTTTTGGGACGACAATTTTATGGATGTTATGAAACCGACGCGGGGCGTCGTTTGACGCAGCGGTGTGCTCCTGCGCCACTCGGAGCACTTCAAGCCAAGCGCTGCTATTCTCTGCCGGTGTCGCGTATTTGACCTGGTACGTATTCTGAATCTTTTATACGGATAAAGGCTCCCTTGTCCAGTTTTACCGAAGAATACAGAACACAATGGTGTCCGTTGCAAACCCAGCTTCTTTCTTCGCCTGTTTCAGGATCTGCAATTTTCCACTGTTCAGGCTTTAATGCTACGCTAACAATTTCCGGTGTAACAATTTCAATTGTCATGCTTGTGTCAAACTTATTAAGGGCTTCAAGCGTATAAAGCGACCAGCCTTCTTTCTTCTGTAAAAATATATGGGCTCTTTCAGGATGTTCTTCCAAATCGCGCAGGCGTGCTTCTTTTGCAGCAGGATGAAGTTTTTCAAATTCAGCTTTGCGCTTTTCTTCGCCTTTCTGTGCAGTTGCAAAAAATTCTTCGTTTTCTTCGGCTGTAAGTTCATTGCCTATTGTTGCGGCAAGTTCATACTGGCTGTCGCTTGCGCCGCATGTAGTTTTATCAGCATCGGTACGGCTGTAAAAAAATCCTGTTGTAGATTCGCGGTGACTTACGTTTTCAAGCTCATCAATAAAAGGTTTTGCTTCCTGCTGTGTTATCTTTCCGTCCAAAGCATCAAGGGCTTTGCGATAGGCTCGTGTTACAAGGGCTACATAGTAAATGCTTTTCATGCGCCCTTCTATTTTGATTGAATCAACGCCTGCTTTTTTAAGGTCATCAAGGTGTTCAATCATCCTTAAATCTTTGCTTGAAAGTATGGCTGTAAAATCATCACCTTCAAAAATCGGGAAGTATTCGTCCGGGCGTTCATGCTCGCGCAGCAAAAGAGTGCCTGACTGTGCTATAGCTTTTGCCTGTTCTGCATTTAACGGATGACCTTCGCCAGATATTTTGCCGGCATGCTGCGCGCTTTCGCCGGCATTTGGGTCTGACAGTAAATCAAAGTTCCAGCGGCATGTATGCGAACAGAAACCTGCCTGAGCTGAACGTCCTGTAAGATATGCGCTCATAAGGCAGCGGCCTGAATAGGCGATGCACATAGCTCCGTGACAGAATGTTTCAAGTTCCATATCAGGAACATCATCTTTTATCTGTTTAATTTCGTCTAAAGAAGCTTCGCGCCCTAAAACAATTCTGGAAAAGCCCATGCTTTTATACATTTTAACGGCACTGCTGTTTACGCAGCTTGCCTGTGTACTTAAATGAAGCTGTGCATTCGGAAAGTTTTTTTGAAGAATCGGAACAATACCGATATCCTGTACGATAAATGCATCAATCGGGTAAAGCTTAAAATAGTCAAGGTTTGCTAAAAGCTGTTCTATATCTTTGTTATGAAAACTGATGTTAAGCGCACAATGCAGTCTTCTTCCAGGAAACTGTTTTTTTAAGTCAATTACCTGCTTATATTCATCTTCATAAAAATTATCTGCCTTAACGCGAAGAGAAAAACGCTTTAAGCCGATGTATGCGGCGTCAGCTCCGTAAGTGTAAGCGTAAGAAAGTTTTTCAACGTTTCCTGCTGGTGCTAATAATTCCATAAATCCTCTTTTAAGTGTGCAAAATCTTAAGACGACCGGTTTTTCTGGTTAGCCGGCCACATACGTAAATTATGCTTCTGTTGCTAGACTGCTTCTGACTGGTGTTGAATAATTTGCAAAAAAATCTTCTCTGGTTGTTTTCTGAGTTGTAATAAGCTTACCGATTTTTTCGATTGCCTGATGAGATTCCGGCAACTGTTCATCTGCCATCTGGAACATAAACATCATGTCTTTCCAGACATCAAGAGTACATTCTATACCGTTTGCCGTAAGCTTTTTCTGAAAAGCCTGTGCATCCGGCAGAAGGATTTCCTTTTCGCCCATCTGAATAAAAACAGGTGGAAAATCTTTTAATACTTCTTCTGTTATATATTGAGGAGAAACAAAAGGATTTTCAAAATTAGAAGCGTACGTATAAAGCGAACTGCATCTTTTTATACATTCTGCAGAAAGAACTTCATCGCAGGCTTTTTTTGTTTTATAAATTGCGGCACTGGGTGCAAGGTTAAGCCACGGAGAAAACAGGATTACCTGTTTAATTGATTTTCTGTAGCGTTCACGCAAGTTTTCAAGAAAGGCAAGTGCCGGTATGGCACCAGAACCGTCCGCAGCTATAATGATTTCCGGTTCTAAAGGTTTGCCGTCAGCAGAGCTTTCTAAAGAAAGAGAAATCTGTTCTTCTGTATATAAAGTCCTGAAGCAAGACTGAATATCTTCTATGGCAGCAGGAAAAGCATGGGATGGAGCAAGACGGTATTCTGGAATTGCAATCCTGCTTGATGTAATGTTTGCAAGACTTGCACAGAAACCTCTCCATGAAGAGCGTGAACCGCCTACAAAGCAGCCGCCGTGAATATAGATAATAAGACGTTTAGTTGAATAAACTTCCGGAAGAAGCAGGTCACACTTAACCTTTCCGCAATCGTGTTCACTGAATGTAACTCTGTTTGGAAGTATTGGTGTATAAAAATTCTTTTCAATATTGTCTCTAAAAACGGAAATTTCTGTTTTAGGATTCAGAACGAGTGATTTTAATTTTTTTACTGCTTGTTTCCGCTCTTTTGAAAACATCATAATTCAATAGTATAGCAAAAAAATGCCTGAATTGCTATACTCTGCCTATGCCTATAAAAATTCAATCTGAATTACCGGCTTGCGAAATTCTTGCAAGAGAAAACATCTTTGTAATGACAGAGCAGCGCGCTTCGTGTCAGGATATTCGTCCGTTAAAGATAGCGATTGTTAATCTGATGCCTACAAAGATAGCAACAGAAACTCAGCTTTTGCGTCTGCTTGGAAACACTCCTTTGCAGGTTGAAATTTCTCTTGTTCGCATGGAAAATCATGTTTCAAAAAATACGGCAGAAAATCATCTTGAAAAATTTTATATAGGCTCAGAACAGTTATTTGAAAAAACTTTTGACGGAATGATAATAACCGGTGCCCCTGTTGAACAGATTCCTTTTGAGCAGGTTGATTACTGGGAAGATTTGTGCCGCATTATGGATTATGCAAAGAAAAAAGTTTTCTGTACTTTATATATTTGCTGGGGTGCACAGGCAGGACTTTATCACCTGTATGGCGTACAGAAACACCTTTTAGAAAAAAAACTGTTTGGGGTTTTCCCGCATGCCCGTACTACAAATGCAGATCCGCTTTTGCGCGGATTTGACGATATATTCCCGATTCCTCATTCACGCCATACAGGCATTAATATAGAAGATATTCTTGCAGAAAAGTCTCTTACGATTCTGGCACAGTCACCTTTAAGCGGGCCTTCAATAATAAAGTCTTCGGATAACCGTTCGGTTTTTATTATGGGCCATCTTGAATATGACGCAAATACTCTTGCAGATGAATACTGGCGGGATAAAAACAAAGGGCTTGCCATTGATATTCCTCAGAATTATTTTCCTGGTGATAACCCTGTGCAGATTCCTTCTTCTACATGGCGCAGTACAGCGCATCTTTTTTACAGCAACTGGCTCAATTATTACGTTTATCAGGAAACACCGTATAATTTCTGCTCTTGGTAAGCGGCGCGAACTATGCAGCTAGGGAACGACGGCTGCAAGCCGGCAAAACTCACGAGGTGAGTTTTGAGTGAGTCTCCGAGCAACTATGTTGCGAAGGCTCGATTTCGCCGCGGTCTACTAACGGCGGCCTTGTGTAAGGCGAAGCTGACCTGCTAAATCCTCAAATATTCTAACATTGCAGAACCCGGCTTTTTTCATTAATTCCGCAGTAGCTTCAGCATTGTATTCGCCTGATTCAACTAAAAACAATCCGCCTTTATTCAAGTGCCCGTAGGCCTGCGGAATAAGGCGGCGGATAATTGCAAGTCCGTCTGAAGTTTCTGATGTATCGCCGTCCAGGGCTAAAACAGGTTCACTCCTGCCGTCTTTTAAAAGTTCACTAACCATTGCAGAAGGAATATACGGCGGATTAGAAAGAATTAAATCAAAGTGTTTATCTTCTGGAAACGGTTCAAACAGGTCGCCCTGTAAAAAAGTGATTTCAGTATCCGGCAAAAGTCTGGAAGCATTAGTTTTTGCAATTTTAAGGGCGGGTTTGCTTATGTCGCTGGCGAAGGCTTTTATTTGCGGCATAATATCCGGCGAAGACCTTAGCTCATTTAGTTTAGTCAAGCCGGTGAAAGCGTTAAGCCCGATAAGCTCATGCAAAACAGAAATTATTATGCAGCCGCTTCCTGTACAGATGTCGGCAATACTTATTTCTGTAAGATTTTCGCGCAGGAAATCTTTTGCCCAATCAACGGCGTGTTCAACTAAAAGTTCTGTGTCAGGTTTTGGAATTAAAACATCAGGTGTAACATAAAAATCAAGACCGTAGAATTCTTTGTGCCCTGTAATGTAGGCAACAGGAAGCCCTGTGCGTCGTTTTGCAACGGCTTCTAAAAACGCAGTTTGCTGAGCGTCTGAAAGTTCTAAATCCCTGTGAATTAATAGAAAAGTCCTGTCCTTTTGCAGGATATGTTCAAGAATACAGTTTATGTCTAGCGCAGGTGATGGAGACAGCACAAAATCTGCTGAAGGAACAATACCAGACAGCTGGTCAGACGGCGGAAGAAAACTCCCGTCCGTCAGCATTGCTTTTCCTGTTTTTATCGCTTCTGCAACCGTCATAAAATCCGCCGTCTAGCTGTAGTTATAGTAACCGCGCTTCCTTTTACCAAACTCCGCATTTAACAAAATGCCAGCTTTGCAAAAAGTTAGTTCGATCCCATTTCGGTAATGTCGGCTTTAAGCTGCTCTTCTTTTGCGTAAACGTTAAGAGCGTCAAGCATATCATCCATGTTGCCCATCATAAAGCCCGGAAGATTGTGTGCGCTGTAGTTAATGCGGTGGTCAGTTACACGATCCTGAGGATAGTTGTATGTTCTGATTTTTTCAGAACGGTCACCGTTACCGACCATGCTCTTTCTTGCAGCTGAACGTTCTGCATCTTTTTTGCTCTGTTCAAGGTCAAAAAGACGTGCGCGCAGAACAGACCATGCTTTTTCCTTGTTCTTAATCTGCGACTTCTGGTCCTGCTGAATTACAACAATACCAGTTGGAATATGAGTTAAGCGAACGGCAGAGTCGGTTGTGTTTACGCACTGACCGCCAGGACCTCCTGCACGCATAACGTCAACGCGGACATCATTCGGATTAATATTAACTTCTGTTTCTTCTGCTTCCGGCAGAACTGCAACCGTTGCTGTTGAAGTCTGCAAACGTCCCTGACTTTCTGTTGCAGGAACACGCTGAACTCGGTGAACACCGGATTCCCAGCGCAATGTACCGTAAACAAATTTACCGCTGATATTAGTAACAATCTTGTTAAAACCGCCGACTTCAGTTTCCTGGGCTTCCATTGTTTCAGTCTTCCAGCCCTTGCGTTCGGCAAGATGGCAGTACATTTCCCACAAATCTCGTACGAATAACGAAGCTTCGTCGCCACCGGCTGCCGAACGGATTTCAAGAATAATGTTTTTTTCATCCAGAGGATCCGGCGGAACCAGTTTTAATTTAATTTCTTCTTCAAGTTTCGGCTGCTTTTCTTCAAGTTCCTTTAATTCTTCGCGAGCCATTTCCTTCATATCTGCATCGTCTTCTGCAGTAATCATTTCCTTGGCGTCCTGAATTCCAGACAAAACCTTTTTATACTCTGCACCAAGGGCGCAAACTTCAGACAAATAACCATGTTCGCGCATTGTGTCC
>JAEEWW010000023.1 GCA_016287815.1 Treponema sp.
ATAATCGGATGGAAAGAAGATTTTAACCTTGCATTTATGGAAAAGGTTCCGGCACAAATTGATTCCTGCAAGTATTTAAGAGCTGTGCTTGAAAAACCAGATTTTGAAGACTATAAAGTTTTTGTCGGCGGACATTCCAAAGGCGGAAATCTTGCAATATATTCAGCAGCAAAAATTGATTCAGGTATTTTTTCGCAAGATGCCAATTTGCACGTTGATGCAGCAGGTGCTGGCGGCGCTACCGGCGTAAAACGATTACAACCCCGATTAACAAAGATATACAATTTTGACGGTCCGGGTTTTTCAAAAAAAGATTTAGAATCAGATGAATTTTTGCAAATAAAAGATAGAGTTGTTTCTGTCTTTCCTCAAACTTCCATGATAGGAATGCTTTTTAATCATTTTGAAGACTATAAGGTTGTGCGCAGCACAGAAAAACTTATATTGCAGCATGACGCATTTTCATGGCGGCTGCAGGCGGTTAATTTTTCTGTTTTGCCAAAGCTTGATGAAGGAAGTGAGATATTTTTTTCAAGCTTTAACTTATGGTTCGAAAAACTTACAGAAGAACAGCGAAAAGAATTTGTTGAAACACTGTTTAGTGTTCTGCTTGCTTCAAAGGCAAAATCCAATTCCGAACTTGCCCAAAATGGCCTGAAAAGTGCTGCAAGGATTATAAAAGCCTTTGCGTTACTTGAATCAGAAAAACGCGAAGCCTATTTAAGAATTATCCGGGATTTTATAAAAATCACCGGACACGAAGTTAAAGAGTTAATAGACAGAAATTCTGTATAACATAAGATTATCGGGCGCGCCCGATAATGACACTATACTACAAAGTTCTTAGACAGCCTCCTGAAGCTGCATCTTCTTCAAAAACTCCATAAAAAAACGTCCAGCCAAAAGACCGGACGTTCATTCAATTATTTAAAAATCAGCTATGCAAAATGTGAAAAAGCGGATTTTCTTTACCTGTCTACTTTGCCAGGTATTCGTTAATCGCAGCTGCTGCTTTACGACCTTCGCCCATAGCTAAGATAACAGTTGCGGCACCAAGAACAATGTCGCCGCCTGCCCATACCTTTGCATGAGAAGTAAGCTGTTTTTCATCAACGATAATGTGGCCTTTTTCGTCTGCATTAAGACCTGGTGTTGTCTTAACCATAAGCGGGTTACTTCCGTTTCCAAGTGCTACAATCAATGCATCACAAGGAAGTTCGTGTTCGCTGCCTTCAATCTTAACCGGGCGGCGGCGACCTGAAGCATCCGGTTCACCAAGTTCAAAGCTTACAAGCTTAACAGCCTTTACGTGTCCTGTTTCATCACCAATGATTTCTACAGGGCTTTCAAGGAACTTAAATTCTACGCCTTCTTCTTCTGCGTGTTCAACTTCTTCGCGACGAGCAGGAAGTTCATCACGTGTACGGCGGTAAAGAATATATACCTTTTCTGCACCAAGGCGGTAAGCCATACGTGCAGCATCCATAGCAACGTTACCACCACCAGAAACACAAACTGTTTTTGCCATGTATGTTGGTGTATCTGCTTTGTCAGCCATGTATGCTTTCATAAGGTTTGCACGTGTAAGGTATTCGTTAGCACTTACTACGCCAATCAGGTTTTCACCAGGAATTCCTAAGAACTTTGGAAGACCGGCACCTGTTCCAACGAAAGCTGCATCAAATCCTTTTTCTTTAAGAAGCTGTTCAAGAGTATATGTACGGCCAACAAGGAAGTTTGTTTCAAAATGAACACCCATTTTCTTAAGGTTTTCAACTTCATTTGCAACAATTGATTTTGGCAAACGGAATTCTGGAATACCGTAAACCATTACACCGCCTTCTTTGTGGAAAGCTTCAAATACTGTAACATCGTGTCCGGCACGGCGAGTATCTGCTGCTACTGTAAGACCTGCAGGACCAGATCCGATAATTGCAACTTTCTTTCCTGTAGAAGGAGCAACTGCCGGAGCTGTTGTAAGGTTGTTGTTGCGTTCGTAATCTGCAACAAAGCGTTCCAGACGACCGATAGAAACAGCCTTTTCTGCTGATTTATAAATCTTTCCAACTGTACACTGTCCCTGACACTGTTTTTCCTGTGGACAAACACGTCCACAAATTGCAGGAAGAAGGTTTGTTGTCTTGATAATATCAACAGCTTTTTTGAATTCGCCTTTTGCAACCTGTTCAATAAACTGTGGAATAGGAACATTTACAGGACAGCCTGAAACACAAGGCTGGTTCTTACACTGCAAACATCTGTTTGCTTCAACGATAGCCTGTTCCTTTGTATAGCCAAGGGCAACTTCTGTCATCTGGCGTGCACGGATAAGAGGTTCGCCGGAAGGCATTACCTGCTGTGGAATAGCCATTCTGTCTTTTGGTGACAATTCGCCTGCGGCTAATTTTGTCTGAAGTTTTTCATATTCTTGCTTGCCGATTTCTGCAAGTTTTTCAGCTGAAATATGTTCTGCCATTATAATCTCCTAGTTAATCTGCAAAAGTTATTTTGCCAAAGCGTCAGCCTGAGCCTGCATCTTGCACTTGTGGAAAGCTTCTGTTTCCTGTGGCTTAAAGGCCTTCATACGCATCATCATGTTGTCAAAGTCAACTTTGTGACCATCAAATTCCGGACCGTCTACGCAAACGAATTTTGTTTCGCCGCCAACGCTTACACGGCAACCGCCGCACATACCTGTTCCGTCAATCATGATAGTGTTCAAAGAAACTGTCGTAGGAATTTTATAAGGCTCTGTTGTTTTGCAAGCGAACTTCATCATAATTGGCGGTCCGATTGCAATAACTTCTGCCGGAGGAGTCTGAGATTTGCACATTTCATCAAGCGGGACTGTGATAACTCCTTTGCGACCAGCAGAACCGTCATCTGTCATAATAATTACATCATCAGCGATTGCTTTCATTTCATCAACAAAGATAAGCAAATCTTTTGTTCTTGCACCAATAATAACAATTACTTTGTTACCGATTTCTTTATGTGCCTGAACGATTGGATAGCAAGGAGCAACACCAATACCACCGCCCATAATTACAACCGGTTTATCCTGTTTTTCAACAATTGATGGATTTCCGAGCGGGCCAAGAATAGCTCCAATTTCATCGCCAACATTAAGCAAAGAAAGTTTGTAAGTTGTAGCTCCAACTGCCTGGAAAACAAGAACAACCCAGCCTTCTTCAGCATTAGCGTCTGCAATTGTAAGCGGAACGCGTTCACCGTAATCAAGGTTAAGCTGTACAAGTACGAACTGACCGGCTTTTCTGTTCCGGGCAATATTCGGTGCTTCTACTTTAAAATAGAATACATCAGCAGAAAGCTGACGCTTTTCAATAATTTTGAACATAAGTTTCCCTCTTCCTGAAATTTCGTGTACCTAAAATTATAGTCCAGTTTTTTCTTACGGTCAAATTTTATTGTAAAAAATGAACTAAAATGTATGAAAATGAACGATTATGAAGTATTTATAAATTAAAGGGGCGGGTGACACTAAGACCTCAAAAACGCAAAGATGAAATGCCTGCTGCAACAGCTGCGCTGTGTCAAACTCCGCTATTGGACTAAATTTATCTGAACGAAATTTATCAGTTCGCCCGCCCCGGTCAGTGCGGCGTATATGGCATTGCGCTGTTCGCGATACCGTACATGGGCGCATTCTTTTCTTCAAATAATGTGTTAAAATAATAAGGTATGGGAACGAGTTTTTTAGTATCACGTGAAAACCTGGGTGAAGTAAGTGCAGAAATAGAAAAATACCTTCTTACGCTTAAAGCAACAAAAAAAGAATGTTCAACAGCTCTCCTTCTGCTGGAAGAAATTGTTGTACGTTTTTATGAAAATGCAGAAGAGGATTCAAAACAATGCCGTGTTCGAGTATCGAAATTATTTGGAACAATATATCTTAAAATTTATTCCAAAGGTACAAGCTATAATCCCTTTGATTCGCTCAATTCATGGGATACAGAAAGCGAAGAGTATTTGCGTGATATTATTTTCCGTACCTATAGTTCAAACTTATCATACAGCAGACGGAACGGTCAAAACATTGCAGAAATTTATGTACATCGCAGTGAAAACCGGGCCTTGTATCAGACCGCTTTATCAATGGTATTAGGTATAGTTTGCGGCATTCTTATGAAACAGCTTCCTGAATTTGTTTCACTTATTATTGAAGAAAATATTCTTCGTACTATACAGACTGTTTTTTTAAATGCGCTTTCTCTTTTGCTGGCTCCTATAGTTTTCTTTTCTATTACAACAAGTTTTTCCCGTCTTTCCGGTGGAAATGAAATCGGCAGAATAGGTGGAAAAGTTTTTTCAAGTTTTCTTTTTATGACGGTGGCGGGTACGATTGCAGGATTTTTCGTTTCTAAAATGTTATTTGCGTCGGTAGGACAAATGCCTTCGTTGTTTGAAGACATTTCTCAAGCTTCCGTAAATTCAAATACGGAATTTTCATTACATTCGTTTTTGATTGGAATTATACCAAAGAACTTTGTAACACCTATACAAAACGGAAATATGATAGAAATTCTGTTTGTGTCCGTTATGGTTGGCATTGCAATGTGTGTTCTTGATGAAAAGGTTGCCAGCCTTAAAAAGATTTTTGAAGAAGCAAGGACTCTTTTTTCGCGCCTTATGGGAATGATAGTTTCATTTATGCCGTTTGTTACATTTTCTGCAATATCATTATTTGTTTATAAATGTACGCTTTCTTCACTTTTAACCCTTATTTCGTATTTGATTGCTGTTCTTGTAAGCTGTCTTTTGATTTTTGTACTGCAGGCATTTATGATTTTATTCCTGGCTAAAGTTTCTCCTCTTACCTTTTTTAGAAAAATTCTTCCGCATCTTTTAACTGCATTTATTGTTCCTAAACGTAATGCATTTATTCCAATTACACTTGAATATTCTAAAAAGAAGCTTGGTACTGCTGATAAAATTTCATTTTTTACAATTCCGCTGGGGGCAGCTATTCACAAGTCTGCCATTGCAACATGTGTAATGATTCAGGTTGTTCTCTTTGCTAAAATATGCGGAATGCCGTTTACACTTTATATGTTTCCAAAGATTGCTTTAATGACAATCTTGCTTTCTATGGGAAGTAACGGACTTGTCTGCCTGATGGTCGTTCTGCCTATTGCAGGAATTCCTGTTTCCCTTATTGCTTTTTCAATGTCAGTAGAAGATATTGTTGACCGCTTCCGCACTGTTACGAATTTAAGCGGTGATCTTGCTACAAATGTTATTGTTTCTGCAAGTGAAAAACTTTTAGACAAAGATAAATATGAAAAATAGTGAATAAAAACAGATTGTTAACCCAGCTTGTGAAAAAGGGTTTACAATCTGATAAAAATTCTATATAGTTCCGCTATGAAAAATCAAAAAACATTAATTTCAGCTTTTGTGGCTTTGTTTGCCGCAATTATTTGTGTAGGTTGTTTTATCAAAATTCCTTTGGGAGTTATTCCTGTTGTTCTGCAAAATGCTCTTTGTATTTTGTCTGGCGTTCTTCTTGGTGGAATTCTTGGCGGAGTTCCAACGGCACTGTTCCTTCTTGCCGGTTTAATCGGTCTTCCGGTTTATTCAGGTGGAAGCAGCGGTGTTGCTGTATGGCTTGGTCCTACAGGCGGATTTTTACCGGGATACTTTATCGGTGCATTGGTTGCAGGCTTAATAGCAGGGAAACCTTCTGTTAACGAAATTAAAAGAATCGACGGAAAAATCTATGTTGAGCTTAAAAGTTTTATCCGTGTAATTCTTGCAATTATTTCGGGAATGATTATTCTATATATTCCCGGTGTATTCAGATTTGCTTCATGGGCACAGAATGCAGGAAAAGTTCCTGTAGATAAAACTGCTTTTGCGTACACATTAGGTGCTTGTGTAATTCCTTTTATTCCGGGAGATGTGCTTAAAATCGTATTTGCAATTCCGGTAGCTTTTGTTTTGCGTCCGGTAGTTGCTCAATACCTTTATGCCAACTCAATTGGTGGAACTGGTGCAAAAACAAAAAATTAGTGTACAAAATATAAGTAAATCTTTTGTAACGCCTCAAGGTGTTTTTCAGGCACTAAAAAATATTTCTTTTGAAATTGAAGAAAGTTCCTGTGTTGTTATAGGCGGAGAAAATGGCAGTGGAAAAAGCCTCTTAATGTCTATAATTGCAGGACTTGAAGAACCTGATTCCGGCTCGGTAAAAACTTTTTGTAAAGTCGGGCTGGTTTTTCAGGAAGCTGAAACACAAATCCTTGGGGAAACTGTCATAGAAGATGTTTCTTTTGGTCCTAAAAACCTTGGCTGGCCGGCAGAAAAAATTACGGAAAGCGTAAAATCTGCATTAGAAAAAACCGGTCTTACAAAAAAAGCTGATATGCCTGCAAGATTTCTTTCCGGCGGAGAAAAGCGCCGTCTTGCAGTTGCATGTATGCTTGCCATGGAATTACCTGTAATAATAATGGATGAACCATACGCAAATCTTGATTACTGCGGTGTAAAACAGGTTAATTCCCTTGTCGTTTCTTTAAAGAAGGACGGAAAAACTGTAATAATCTTAACCCACGAAATAGAAAAATGCCTTGCTCTTGCAGACCGCTTTATGGTTTTATTCCGTGGAAACATGGTTTTTGACGGAACGCCTGAACAGGCATTAAACGAAAATCTTGAAAGCTGGAATATCCGGAATCCGCTTAATTCCTATAAAAATGTGGAAGATTTGGTATGGCTGTAAAGTATTCTGCCTTTTCATATAAAAGCGGCAATTCGTTTGTCCACAAGTGTCCGGCCTGGATAAAAATTCTTTTCATCCCGTTTTTCAGTATCTGCACATTTTGCCTTCCGCCGGAAATTTCCTGCGGCCTGGTTGGCATTCAGTTTATACTTGCATTCTATTTAAAATTTTCTATAAAAGAACAGTTTGCTGATTTAAAGCCTGTAATCTATTATGCTTTTCTTTTAACATTTACAAAAGCTGTTTCCTTTGCTGCTCAGTTTTTTTTGAATCGGATAGATGCGGTAAATTTTTCATTAGCACAGTTTTTTGACTATGAAACATTTGCAATGCTTTTAAAACTTTTCTGTATAATGCAGCTTTCTTCAATAATATTTAAAACTTCAACATCTCTTGAAATCCGTGGCGGAATTGGAATTATTGAAAGTTCAATCCGCCGCTTTTTTCATTTAAAACCTGAAAATTCTTTTACAGATACAATTTCTATGTTTGTAAATTTTATTCCTATGGTGAGTAAAAACTGGCAGCAGTCTGAACGTGCATGGAAAGCCCGCTGCGGTAAAAAGTCTTTAAAAATGTATATTGTCCTGATACCTGTTCTGTTTTCTGTGGGAATGAAGCAGGCATACAATACTGCAAGAGCAGTTTCTGCGCGAAGCAGATAATCTTTTTTATTCAAATTAGAGAAAATAGAAAAACTGAATAAAACTTAATAAAATGTACGAATTTAGTAGACATTTTAGAGATATGGCATTATTATCATAAGTGGCTGGAATAGTTGATTATACTTGCTGTTGATGTCTGCTTTTTCCTTTGCGATTAAAAATTGAGGAACGATATGAAAGAAAAATGTGAATATTTTGAACATTGTGAAATTTTTCATAACCCTATGTTCCTGAATTCAGGACTTGCAGCTCCTATTCGTGTTGAATTTTGTCAGGGATGTAAGTACAACTGTGCCCGCTATAAAGTTGCCTCTCAGGTTGGTGAAAATTTTCTTACGACTACGCTTTTGCCGTTTATGAAGGATCGTGCAGAAGCAATTATTGCAGAGTGCTCTTTAGTTACCGCTTAATTTTTTCCCCATTACAGTTTTGTTTCGCACATACAGTCTATTAGAATAAGGCATTATGTTTTTTCTGAATTTGTATGTGCTGATTAAAGCAGGGCAAACGCGTTAAAAATCTACCGTTGAAATTGGCACATATTACGGTTATAATTATTTTGATATTATTTTATAAAAACAATAAGGATCTTTATGGAACAGTCATTAGCAAAAATGGTTCGTGCCACAGTATCCGCTTATCCGGAACTTGCTGCTCAATATTCAAAAAATTCAGAAGGTGTTTTTGAGCCAATCTCTTACAAAGATTTTTTTAATACGGCATTAAATTTTGCCGGCGGACTTTTATCTTTGGGGGTAAAGCGCGGAAATCCTGTTGGAATTATTTCTGATAACCGTAAAGAATGGCAGCAATGTGATGTCGGTATTATGTCCATTGGTGCGGTAGATGTTCCGCGCGGGTGTGATGCAACTGTTAAAGATCTAAAATATATCCTTTCTTTTACAGAATGTGCTTTAGTAATTGCGGAAAATACATCTCAGATAAAAAAAATCCTTTCCATAAAATCCGAACTTCCTGATTTGAAGCAGATTATTTATTTTGATCCGCCGTCAGAAACAGAAGCTGCAGAAGCAAAAAGACAGAATGTTGAACTTTTCAGTTATGATGAAATTCTAAAAAAAGGAATTTATTATAGGGCTGATAACAAAAAAGCTGTTGAAGACGAACTTGAAAAAGGTCAGAAAGATGATGTTGTTGCCATTATTTTTACATCTGGAACAACTGGAACTCCAAAAGGCGTAATGCTTACAAATGGAAACTTTTTAACTCAACTCGATGAACTTCAGGAACGTATTTACCTTAATCCTGGCGATAAAGCCCTTTGTGTTCTGCCAATCTGGCATGTTTTCCAGCGCCTTTGCGAATACGTAATACTTTTCCAGGCTGGTTCTATCTGCTATTCAAAACCGATAGGAAGCATTCTTCTTGCAGACTTTCAGAAACTTAATCCTCAGCTTTTACCGGCTGTTCCGCGTGTTTTTGAAGCCGTATACGATGGAATTACAAGAAAAATGCGTAAAACCGGCGGTCTTGTTTATGCACTGTTTAAATTCTTTACTTCAGTTGCAATTATTCACAGCCGCATGGATAGAAAACTTTTCAGAAAAGAAGCACGTTTTGGCGATGACCACCTTGCATTCTGGTGGGTTGTGCTTGTTTTGCCGTGGCTCCTTCTTTATCCGGTAAAACTTTTAGGTTCCGGCCTTATTTTTTCTAAAATCAAAGCGATGCTCGGAACAAATTTCCGTGTTGGTGTTGCAGGCGGTGCAGCGTACCCTCTGGCAGTTGATGAATTTTTCTGGGCAATCGGCATAAACATTGTAGAAGGCTACGGAATGACAGAAACTGCCCCTGTTGTTGCTGTTCGTCCTACAGCATGCCCGATTTTCAGGACAATCGGTACAGCTATCCGCGGTGTTCAGGTACGGGTTGTAGACATGAACGGAATGGTTTTAGGACGCTGCAAAAAAGGAGTTTTGCAGGTAAAAGGCGGAACTGTTATGAAAGGCTATTACAAGCGTGATGACCTTACAAAAAAGACAATAACAGAAGACGGCTGGCTTGATACAGGAGACCTTGCAATTCTTACAGTAAATGATGAAATCCAGCTGTGTGGCCGTGTAAAAGATACAATTGTTCTTCGTGGCGGAGAAAATATTGAACCTCTTCCTATAGAAATGAAGTTGACTGAATCCAGATTCATAACTTCTGCCGTGGCAGTCGGACAGGATCAGAAATATCTTGCAGCACTTATTGTTCCAAATACAACCGAATTAAAAGAGTGGGCACAGGAAAACGGCATTCAGTATGATACATTTGACAGCTTCCTTGCTTCGGACGAAGTTAAAAAACTTTATGAAAATGAAATAGCAAATGCTATTAATGCGCAGAATGGTTTCAGAATGTTTGAAAAGATAAATAAATTCACTCTGCTTAAAAAAGAATTTGAAGTAGGTGTAGAACTTTCTGCCAAACAGGAAATAATGCGCTACAGGCTTAACGAAATTTATGCAAAAGAAATTGCAGAACTTTTCAAATAATAGTTTTTGCCGCGTTTTCCGCGCGGCCTTGCTTTTTATAGTTTTATTTTCCTCTTGCCTCTTTTATTCATGTAAAACACTTGATAAAGCGGTAAAAGCAAGTAACAAACTTCATCTTTATCCGGCAAAAAAACTTCATCTTATGTCTACTTCTGAATTTCAGGGTGAACCGATAGCAAAAGAATGGAATGCCGTTGTAACCAAAAAAGACGGTGAAAAATATTTTACTATCTATCTTGAAGCCGATCAGGAAAGTTTTTCAATAAAAATAACTGACCAGAATGGAGAAAACGTTTCGCACATTTCTTATATAGACGATAAGATAGAAGATTTAAAATGGAGCGAAAGCTGGGCTGTTTCTGCGGAAGAATCTATAGCGATTTTCCAGTGCTGTTTTTATGATGTAAACGCTGTTGCACTCATGCTTAATTCTATTAATGTGCGGCTTGCAGTTGAAATGCCGGAAAATTCCGGCGAAGAAATTCGAAGGTTTTATAATAAGCGAAATTGCATAATAAAGATTGAAAAAAAAGAAAAACACATTTTCTATAAAAATTACGAAAAGAAAATTTCTATCGAGCTTTCAGAAATTTAACTGTCTTTTTTTAATCTTATAATTAGTCAAATATCGGGTTTCCAAACAATATTGCTCAAAAAAATGGCTCTGCGGGTTACGTCAAGGTGCTCGTCAAGCGGAAAAAAATCAAGGAATTCCTCTGTTCCCTGGTACCACAGTGGCTATCGCCAATAAAATCCCATAAATTTCGTATAGCAAGAAATTTTTTTTTTCATTCAAAATTCATTTGACATATTAGAATACTGACTATAGAATGCATAATGTATACAACAGTTAGGTTATTTTTGTGTTTTGTGTACAATCCTTAAATCTGCATCTTTGTAGAAAGGGCTGAATTGTACAAAAAGCGGTAAATAAAAAGCATTTCCGTACAGGTATACTTCATCTGATGGCATTGCCATTTTTATAGGAGAAATTATGAAGTCGATTAAAGATGTTGTAAAAACTGTAAAACGCCCGGAAAAAGTCCTTCAGTTTGGTGAAGGCGGATTTTTGCGTGCCTTTGTAGACTGGCAGATTGATGTTGCAAACGAAAAAGCCGGTTTTAACGGAAATGTTGTTATTGTTCAGCCACTTGAAAAAGGTATGGTTGAAGCACTGAATGAACAGAACAATTTGTATACAACAGTTCTTCGCGGCATGAAAGACGGAAAGCCGACAGTTGAAACAAGAACTATTACTTCTATCAGCCGTTCAATAAATCCATATACAAATTTCGATGAATATATAGCTCTGGCCTCAAGCCCGGATTTACGTTTTATCGTTTCTAACACAACAGAAGCAGGAATCCGTTTTGATTCAGAAATTGACGGAGTTCCGGTTACTTTAGACCAGAAACCTCAGAAAAACTTTCCTGCAAAAGTTACAGCATTCCTTTATAAAAGATTTAAAGCTTTTAATGGCGATAAAGCAAAAGGCATGATTCTTATTCCATGTGAACTTTCTGATCAGGCAGGTCTTAATTTAAGAATCAACATTTTGCGCTATGCAGAAATGTGGCAGCTCGGTCCTGATTTTATCAACTGGTTTGATGAAGCATGTGATGTCTGTTCATGTCTTGTTGACCGCATTGTACCAGGTTATTTTCCTCTTCTTTCTAAAGACGAAAACGGAAAAACCCAGGCAGAAAACATCTGCGAAAAACTCGGTTACGAAGATAAACTGCTTGATTCTGCTGAACTTTTCCATTTCTGGGTAATTGAATCAAAAAAGCCGCATGAAGATGAACTTCCGTTAGTTAAGGCAGGCCTTTCTGTAAAATGGGTTCAGAATATGGACTATTATCATACAAGAAAGGTAAGAATCCTTAACGGAGCACATACATCTTCTGTTCTTGCCGCTTACCTTACAGGTTCAAATTACGTTCAGGACATTGTTTGCCCGGAAAAAGTTGGCAACGGCTTTAACGAACCGAATCCGGATGCCGGAAAGTTCATGCATGACGTTATTTTTAACGAAATTATTCCTTCAATTGATGGCGATCAGGACGACCTTAAAGGTTATGCAAACGATGTTTTAACACGCTTCCAGAATCCGTTTAATCCGCACCGCTTAATTGAAATTTCGCTTAACAGCATTGCAAAATACTGGACACGCTGTCTGCCGTCTGTAACAGGCTATATTGCAAAAAATGGTTCAGTTCCAAAACTTCTGGCATTCTCTATGGCTTCGTTAATTGCTTTCTATAATGGAACAGAAATCAAGACAGACGAAAAAGGCGTAAAATATCTTGAATCAAAACGCGAAGACGGTGTTTATCCGAACAAAGATACAATGCCGGTTCTTGAATTCTTTGCTGCACTCAACAAGGAAACAAAAGATGCTGCTTTGGGCGACAAAGCAAAAGTAATAGTAAACCGCGTTTTAACCAATGTTGAATTCTGGAAAGAAGATTTAACAAAATATGCAGGACTTGAAAAGGCAGTTGCAGAAAGCCTTGAATCAATTCAGAAAAACGGCATGAAAAAGGCTCTCAGCCAGGTAGTTAACGGGTAGAGGCTGAGCTTAAAAGGTGAGTTTTTAGAATATGGCAGATAAAGACGTTTTTGAAAAAAAAGTTATCCGCATTCACCCTGAAGACAGCGTTGCCGTTGCTCTTGCCCCTCTTTCAAAAGGAGAAAGCGTAACTGTTGAAGCTTCCGGCAAGGCAGCTTCTGTTACGCTTACTTTGTGCGAAGACATTCCTGCAGGCCACAAGTTTGCAATAAAAAACATAGCTTCCGGCGAACCGGTAATAAAATACGGCTATCCGATTGGGGCAGCAACCTGCGACATCCAGCAGGGGCATCATGTACATGTTCAGAATACAAAAACTTTGCTTTCTGAAAATGCTTCATATACTTACGATGAAGCCGGCGCAAAAGCTGCCTTTGAAGCGTGGAAAGCCGATACGGAACAATTCCGAAAAAACATTCCTGAAATTAATGTTTACAAGAGGGCAAACGGCAAAATCGGCATCAGAAATGAAATCTGGATTGTGCCGACCGTCGGCTGTGTAAATAAAATTTCAGAAAACCTTGCTTCATGGGCAAACGGAAAATTCTGTGGCGGAGAGCCTGCGCCTGACGAAAAAGGCGGACTTGAAGGCGTTTTTGCGTGGACGCATCCTTACGGCTGTTCGCAGATGAGCGAAGACCATGCAACTACACGGAAAATTCTTGCAGATTTAGTTCATCACCCGAATGCAGGCGGTGTTCTTGTTGTAAGCCTTGGCTGTGAAAACTTGACAAGTGAACAGTTCCTTGAAGAACTTGGCGAATTTGATCCGAACCGCGTAAAATTTCTTAAAACGCAGGATTGGCCGGATGAAGTTGCACAAGGCAAAAAACTTCTTACAGAGCTTGTTGAATACGTTTCCAAGAGCCGCCGCGAAAGTGTTCCACTTAGCGAGCTTGTTCTTGGAATGAAGTGCGGCGGCTCGGATGGGCTTTCCGGAATTACAGCCAATGCGCTTGTAGGCCGCGTTTGTGATGCGCTTACAGCGATGGGCGGAACAGCAATGCTTACAGAAGTTCCTGAAATGTTCGGTGCAGAGCAGATGCTTATGAACCGCTGTATAGATGAAAGCAAGTTCAATCAGACCGTAAAACTTATTAACGGTTTTAAAGAATATTTTTCTAAGCACGGTCAGGTTGTATACGAAAATCCGTCTCCCGGTAACAAGGCAGGCGGAATCACAACGCTCGAAGATAAATCTTTAGGTTGTGTTCAGAAAGGCGGAAAAGCACCTGTTTGCGGAGTTTTGCATTACGGCGAACGCATTAAAGAAAAAGGGCTTAACCTTCTTGAAGGGCCTGGGAACGACATTGTTTCTACAACTGCAATGACGTCTGCCGGGGCAAATCTTATTCTGTTCACAACAGGAAGAGGAACTCCGCTTGGAGCTCCGGTTCCTACAATAAAAATTGCAACAAATCATCCACTGGCTCAAAGAAAGTCCGGCTGGATTGATTTTGATGCAGCTCAAATGCTTGAAAACCCGGTAGATACTGTTCGCGATGATTTACTTAAATTGATTTGCGACGTAGCTTCCGGCAAAAAAACAACGGCAAATGAGCGCAATGGTTACAGGGAAATCGCAATTTTCAAAAATGGCGTAACCTTGTAGCAGTGCGGTAATACGCCGCCTGAATTAAAAGCAGGCCGTTTATTGTCGTGATATGAATCAGTTCTCTTTTATTTGAGATAAGTTTTTTCTCCGTGCAGGCGGGACAGAAAGTTTTTCTGCCCCGTCTCTTTTTTTTAAACTGAAAGTGCCGCGGCAAAGCCGCATAATTTTTACGGCAAGCCCGAACATGGGCGGGTGCACAACAGTGCGGCACTAATGCAGTTTCTGCAACCGCTTGCCGCTGTTTTTGCGCCGCTGGAATAAAAAAAAACGGCACAGGCATAAACCTGCGCCGCCGCTTTGTGTTTCTCCAGAATCACCGCTGCCTCCGCCAGATGCATTTGCACAGCTTGCCAAAATGTATAAAAGATTGCATACAAAACTTTGGGAAAATAATAGAGTATGCCAAAAGTGCACTTTTACTCTATTTTAAGTTCAGTCTTTTTTCTTCCGATAATCAGAATATGAGAGATTGTTCATTTTTTATGGCAGAAAGGTCAGATTATCAGATTCTCTTCAAGAAGAACGATACTTTTTCTATGGAAGGCTTTCCATTTCACAATGAGCCTTTTTGCCTGTTGAGTAAAAAATTATTAAGGCGGCTTGCACTTGCCCTGCTTATGATACTGCCCGTGCTTTCTTTATATGCGCAAAATTCAATTTCTTATAACGGAGACCGAAATTACAGCCTTGTTGAACGCACGGATTTAAGCCGCTACGATAACGGTAAATATTCAGGACTTGTTTCACGCGAAGTTCGCTCTTTTATTACGCGTGCCAATGCAGCATCGTCAAATGCTTTTATGTATGACGGCAATTTTTTTCTTACAGAACAGACTGTTCATGCAAAAAAAGAAGTTTTTAACGGCATTCATGATTCAATTCCTTCAGTTTTTACCATAAGTAACGACGGAAAGCTTACCATGATTAATGATAATGGCTTTCCGTCGTTCAGGAGTTTTCCGGCTTTTCCACAGGGGAAAATTGAAAAAGGCTCTTCATGGCAGGCAGATGCAGTGCGTGCCGTTGATCCTTTAAACAAAGGAATTGTTACTCACCTGCCTATGGTTGTAGCCTATACTTTCGCTGGCGAAGAAACGTATCACGGTCAGGATGTTTACAGAATTACGGCAAAATGGGCGACCCGCTATGATTTACGCCACATTGATGTTCGAGGCGATAAGTCCTTAAAAGCTGCAATGGGCACGCACGAAGCAAACATTCTTGTAAGCAAGGTTACAGGAACTGCAATTCTAATACATGACAGAGTTGATGAAACTTTTTCTTATGATAACGGTCTTAATGTCCGCTTAAAGGGAACTATTTCGCAGTTTACAGAATATCCGCCGACTGTTGAACATAAAGTTTTGATTCCCGCGCTGCAGAGAATTGCAAAGTTTGTGCCTAAAAAAGATTCTGGCGGAACCGGCAGCATTGGTGAAACAGGCGGCGGCATAGGATTTTCAGCTTCTGGCACAGGCTCAGCAGGCGGAAGAAATACTTTTGGCGACAGCACAGTTATCGCAAAAACTACAGTTGGTTACGGAAATGCCGCAAACACCGGCGCTATAAAGTCTGGTGGAAAATCTACTGTCGTGGCAAAGAATGAGACTTTCAGTCAGACGGCAAAAAACACGCCTGACAATCAAAAATCCGCAGAAAATATAAAAACTGAACGAATTACAAGCGACGACATACGAACAGCTGTTCTGGCGAAGTCTTTATCTGCGGATGTGAACAGTGCGGAAAATAAGGATGAGGCGGCGAAAACTTCTGGTTCCGATGTGGATGAAGCATCTATGGTTGTGGAAGAAACGCCTGCGGGACTGCGTCTTTCTGTGCGCGAACTTCGATTTAAGGCGGACAGCGCAGATATTTTGCCGGATGAAATTTCTCGTCTTGACCAGATTGCCGAAGTGCTGAAGCTCGCTCCAAATTCACACTTTTTAATAGAAGGACATTCGGCTTCGGTTGGAAATCCTCGGGGAGAGCTTGAAATTTCAGAAAAACGTGCAAAAGCCATTGCAGAACAGCTTTCTAAACGCGGAATCGCTTCTGACCGCTTTATTTGCCGCGGCTATGGTGCAGAACGCCCTATCGCTAATAATTCAACTACAAAAGGCAAGGCCTTAAATCGTCGCGTAGAAATTACGATTCTGGAATAAGGCTGCGGGCGAAAAAACAAATAGAAAGTAAGAAAGCAGAATTAGGTTGTATACAATTTAATATTATGCTATATTTATTACTATAATCTGCACGAGGGAAATATATAATTCGCTCAGGCACACAGCTTAGGCGAATCGTGAGGGAAACATGAAATCAAAACGCTATGCAAAGGTAAATTCTGTAAACTGCGTTGCCTGCGGTGAATGTGTAAAATTTTGTCCGCTGGGAGCAATTCACATAGAAAAAGGAATTTTTGCAGCAATAAATTCTGAAATTTGTGTTGGTTGTGGAAAATGTTCGCAGAACTGTCCGGCCAATGCCATTGGCTTTGAACAGCGGGAGTTCAACTGATTCTGAATCCGTAGAATTAAGAAGGCGCATAATTTTAAATCCGCCTGATTTGAAATTTGTTTTATTCGGATTCAGACCGATTTTGTGAGGGAAACATGAAAAAGAAAAACTGGTACGATTATTTGTGGATTTGGGCGATTGTTTATTTTTCGCTTGGATTTTTTAACATAATGTTTGCCTGGCTTGGAATGCTTGATTTTTTAATTCCGCTTATTTTTGCAATTTTTGCGGGCAATAAATATTTCTGCAATCATTTGTGCGGACGTGGTCAGCTTTTTTCTGTTTTAGGAAACAGCTGTAAGCTTTCGCGTAAAATGCCTACACCAAAATTTCTTGCATCAAAGTTTTTCCGCTACGGATTTTTAATCTTTTTCCTGACGATGTTTTCAAATATGGTTTTCCAGACATATCTTGTTTTTACCGGAACAAAAAATTTGCGTCAGGTTGTAAAACTTTTCTGGACATTTAAAATTCCGTGGCGCTGGGCATATCATGAAAGCATTTTTCCTGCCTGGATGGTTCAATTTTCCTATGGATTTTACAGCTTAATGCTTACTTCAACTTTAATCGGACTGATTGTTATGGTTTTGTACAAGCCCCGCACATGGTGCGCTTTCTGCCCTATGGGAACAATGACACAGTCAATCTGTAAGATTAAGAAGTAAAAATTTCTTTTTTATGTAATTCTCCTAACTTTTCAATAGCCTCTGAAAGGCTATTGATTTTGTTTTTTGCAATAAAATCATTTAAGTCAATCGAAAATCTGTTCATGGAAAAATGCTGGAAAACTTTTACGCTGTTCCAGGATTTTAGCATTTTATCCGGCTGCGCGTTATCTGAGTTGTCTTTGTAAGCGTTAAAAAAGCTTTTTTTGTATGGCGTAAATAATCCATTGTTTTTTAATTCGGCATAACCTACAAGCCAGACTTCCAATGCGCGCGGGGTATCACAATTATCATTATTTTGTGCGGACAAAAAATCCTGATGTAATTTTGCTGTTCTTTCTGCCATCCAGATCTGGCTGTCGTGTATAAGTTTTTGAATTTCGTTCGAGCCGTTTTTAATCAGGTATTTTAAATGATTTGTTTTTGCCGTATGAACAGGAGTTTTATTCAGGATGATTACGTTTTTTCTAAAATCGGTAGCAAGTTCGGGATTTCGCGCAAAAAATCCTTGGGCAATTTTTCCTGCCATGCCGACAAGGTATTTTTTGTTTTTTTCCAGCTGTTCATTTTTGCCTGGGTTATCACCGATTACAATCAGGTTAATTTCATCGTTTTGGGTTATTGAATCAAGGCTTGTGTTATAAACTATAGGATTTTCAAGCGGATAGTCAGGAGTGTCTTTTTTAGCCGACTGAATTTGCAGGTCGCGTAATTGTTGGGCTAATTTTTCCCATTCTTTGCATTTTGCTTTGAATTCATCACGGAATTTACAAAAAACTTCCCATTGTTTATCGTTCATATTATTTCCTTTTTCATAATAATTCCATCGCTGTCCGGAAAAATTCGGCTTATAGTTTTTATTTCTTTAAAGCCATAATTTTTATAAATCTGTAAGGCACTTTTCCAGTTTTCGTTTACGACTAGAAACAGTGTATCGATATTTTGGTTTTCTTTTTTCAGCAGGATGAACTGCAATGCTTGAGAAAACAATTTACTCCCAAGTTTTTTACCGCGAAAATTGCTTAAAATCGCAAAGGATGAAATGTATAGAATTTTTCCTGTGTCATTGTGCGTTTTTTCTATGGAGTGACCAAGTTTAAATAAATCTTCTGGTAATGAAGCGTCTTCAGAACTACCTGATTTTAGCGATGCAGAGTTAGTTGATGAGGTTTTAGGCGAAGAAGTGCGTGGAAGCTGATTCCATTTTTCGCTGCAAAGATAGCCTGCAATTTGAGTGTTTTTTGTGCCGCATTTTGAATCTGAGCCTGGTGATTTAGATGTTAATTCTGCTTGTGCCGGGCTTTCAAAAACAACAAAGCCTGAAGGAAAGGTTTTTATGCGGTTTAAAAAAGTCTGTTCGCTTTCCTGAATTTCAGGGATAAAAGAATCTTTTTCAACCTGCATGATAGAATCTATGTCTTTAACCGTTGCGTTTCGTAATTGCATGTTTTTAGTATATAACTAAAGGAATGAATGTCCAACTGATTCCATACCCTGCGGAAATCCTGTTGATAACTCGATAGATAATTCGCCAGATAGCCGAGAACTCCACAGATAACTCGAATGATGGGAACTCGACAGGGCGGGGAAAAAATTATATTATTAGATTAGATTTTGGGGATATAGCTCAGTTGGTAGAGCGACTGGTTCGCAATCAGTAGGTCACCGGTTCGACTCCGGCTATCTCCATTTATTCGCTTGGCTACGCTTCAAAATCTTATCAGTTTGAAAAATAACTACATATCTGAATATATAATTCGCTTTGAAAAGTCGTAAAAATCCAAATTTTTGTCTTTTCGGTAGTTTGACAGCAACGAAAGTCCCGTTAATACTTTATACCATGCAAAGCGTAATTCTAAAAGATTTTGGTGGCATGCCATCAGAATTTGGGACGAACATTTTTGATAATTCTACGGCTTTTTACAATGCCATAAATGTTTTAAAGCAAAGCGGTGGCGGAGTTTTGACCGTAACAAAGGGTACATGGTATACAGGTCCCATTGAATTATTTTCCAATATTACGCTGAACCTTGAAAAAGGTGCTGAAATTTCTTTCCTTACGGATGAAGAAAGATATCTGCCGGTTTATACCCGTTGGGAAGGTGTAGACTGTTTTGCCATGCATCCGTGTATTTTTGCAAATGACCAGAAAAATGTAATTATTACCGGTAAAGGTACTATTAACGGAAACGGTCAGGTCTGGTGGAAAAAACGTCTTGCAAATAAAAAACAGCAGGCACCAGTTACAGAAATTCAATGTAAGTTTGCAAAACTGAATCCAGGATATGAAGAACAGCCTTCCGGTGGTGGCGGAAGAAACATTCAGTTTTTACGGCCTCCGTTGATTCAGTTTTATAAATGTACAGATTGTGCAATTGAAGACGTTAAAGTTAAAAATTCTCCGTTCTGGACGATTCACCCTGTTTATTGTGAAAATATTGCAATTACCGGGGTTCGTGTTGAAAATCCTGCAGAAGATGCGCCAAATACAGACGGAATTGATATAGATTCCTGCACGAATGTGCTTGTAAAAAAATGCCGTATTGATGTTGGTGATGATGCGATTGTAATAAAATCCGGTGCGGGGCAATCCGGAATAAAAGCAGGAATTCCATGCAGTAATATAACTGTAAGCGGCTGTTCGGTATATAGCGGGCACGGTGGAATAGTTCTTGGCAGCGAAACTGCGGCCGGAATAAATAATGTAGTTGCTTCTGACTGCGAGTTTTTTGGAACTGACCGTGGAATCCGCATTAAAACAAGAAGACAAAGAGGCGGAATTTTACAAAACCTTACTTTTGAAAACCTGACAATAAAGGACAGTCTTTGCCCGCTTGCAATAAATATGTATTACGTTTGCGGTGCAAACCCTGATGATAAGTTCCTGTTCAGTATGGAAGAACAGCCGGTAGATGAGGCAACACCTGCAATCAGGGATTTAACGATAAGGGGAATAAAGGCTACAGGTTGTAAGGCTTCTGCAGGTTTTATAGCTGGAATTCCGGAATCTCCGGTAGAAAATGTAAGGATTTTGGATTGCACTTTTGAAACTGATGAACAGAGTGAAAAAACGCCGGACTGCTCTGAAATGTTTGCCGGAATTCCGAGCGTAAAGGAAAAATCATTTAGAATTATAAATTCTAAAAACCTTTCGATAGAAAATACACAGATTACGGGGCCAGAAGAAAAATTTATATACAGATAGTTTTATCCGAAATATTGTTTAAAAATGATTTTTGCAAAGAAAAGGTTTTTGCTAAAATTTTAAACAAAACCTATGCATTTTAGATTTTGGAGAATTCTGTCTTTATTTTAAAATAAATTGGAATATAATTTTAGTAATGAAGAAAAAGCGAATCGGTTTAATTCTTGCTTCAATTCACAGCGGGTCTGCAAGTCAGGTTTGTTCTGCTTTGATAAAGGAAGCTCAGCTATTTGATACCTCTTTTTATATTTTCCCAGGTGGAAGGTTGAATGCCGCTCAGGATTCAGAATATCTTAGGAATCCTGTTTATGCGCTGGCAAACAGCGGAAACATTGACGGCCTTATAAGCTGGGCATCTGCTATTGGTGGAGATGTTTCTCTTGAAGATTTGAATGAGTTTCATAAACAGTTTGGCGACATGCCTTTTGTAACTCTTTCGCAAAAAATAGGCTCTCATTCCTGTGTTAATTTTGATGCATATAACGGTATGGCAGAACTTGTAAAACACTTTATACAGGTTCATCATGCTTCTAAAATTGCTTTTTTACGCGGACCGGAAAATCATTCTTCTGCAAATGACAGGTTCAGGGCTTTTTGCGATACAATGGCCGAAGCCGGTTTTCCTGTTGAAGGTTCTAATCTTATTTCTGATCCGTTTGAATGGCGCGAAGGAAAAAACGCTGTTATTCAGCTTTGCGAAAAACGCGGTTTGATTCCAGGACGTGATTTTACGGTTTTGCTTGCGGCAAGTGACCTTATGGCTTTTGACGCTATTGATTATCTGCACCAGAAGGGATTTGTTGTTCCTGATGATTATCTTGCAGCCGGATTCAATGATATGTCAAAAAGCCGCATGCTGCTTTCTGCACTGACAACAGTTCATATGCCTTACAGAACTATGGGATTGAATGCCTATGAACTTATTTTAAATGAACTGGATAATGCTTCTGCTATAAAACGGAATATAAATCTTTTTGCACCGCTTGTAATAAGGGAATCCTGCGGATGTTCTCTGTCTGCGCTTTTAAAATCTCCGGCTGTAAAGAATAAGGGTTTGGCGAATGCAGAAAATGCGTCGGGCGCAATTCAGGCAGGCGCAAAACCTGTTTCTGCAACACCTGCTACCGCTTCACTTGAAAGAATAAAAGAAAATCTTACTCTTGAACTTACAAAATTATTCAGGCTTGATATAACAAATCAGAATGCAATTATAGAGCCAATTCTGAATGCTCTTTGGACAAAAAGCACATCGCTGTTTTTGAATTTGTTTTCCAGAGCCATGAGCCGGTTCTATGAAAATGAAATGGATGTCCGCATAATCTATAGGGCACTTTCTATTCTTAAAAGCTCGCCTTGTATGGATAGTGAATACATAACTTCGCTTGAAAAAGATATTTTTATAATTCTTGAACAGACTTCGGAAAGGTATCAGGAAGAAATAAAATCAGTTCACGAAGAAAGAACCAAGATTTTGAATTCCCTAAAATGTGCTCTTATAAGTGAATATTCCTTTGAAGGATTTACACAGGCATTTCATACATATTTGCCGCGGCTCGGAATAAATTCTGCTGCAATCGTGCTTTATACAAAAAATCAGTCGCATTTTGTCGGTGGATTCAATAAAAGCAGAATTTTCAGCGAAGAAGAATTTTTTGAAAGAGAAAAAATTGTACCGGATCATCTGGCAAATTCTTTTAGTTCCGGAATATATCTTGTGCAGCCGATTTTTGCTGATAACAGAACCTTCGGACATTTTGTCTGCTCACTTTCTTTTTTTGACGGACTTTTGTTTGAAGATTTGCGTTCGGTAATAAGCAGTGCGTTTAAAGGAATTTCTTTGTTTACAAAATTAACGGCTGCGCAAAAAGCTGCGGAAGAAGCAGAACAGGCAAAAACAAAGTTTTTTGCAACGGTCGGCAAGGATCTTGTTTTACCGCTGAATGAAATTGCCCAAAATACAAATGAACTTGAGCAGCTTCTTTCAAAGAATGAAATGCTTCCGGATTCTGTAAAGGTTCTTGTTGGAAAACTTAAAAGCAATATTGCTCGTCAGCTTAAAAAAACAAATTTAATTGTGGATCTTACACGCTCACAAAGCAATGAACTGAAATTCGACAATCATCTGTTTTATTTTCAGGAATTATTTGAAGCAGAAAATTCAGAATATAAACCGGATAAATATCCGATTGTTTTTGGCGACAAGGAACGGATAAAACAAGCCTTGCAGATTTATGCTGAAAATTTTAATTTTTCGCTTAAAGATTGTAAGGTAGAGCATATTTTCAGTGGAATTAGAATTGTCTTGCCGTTCACGGTAAAAACTGAGTTTAAAGAAATCTGGGATAATTCAAGTATAAAACTGGCAAATCAGATTTTTTTGCTGCAAAACTGTGATCTTGAAAATGATGGTAAACAGGTTTCTGTAACGCTCTTGTGGACAAACTTCTTGTGCAACAGAAAAAAATCTGATGTAAATCAACAGCCGGATTTGTTTGTATGGAATTTTACAGAGCATGATGAAGTAGAAACAAGAACTATTTACAATCTTCGCTCAAAGGAAGAATTTTATTCCAGACCGTTTATTTGTTATGATACTATTAGTCCTGCGGAACTGGAACAGAATGCAGATTTTTCTGATTTGTTTGAACGAAAATTAGGAATTTCGCAGAATTCTGTACTTCTGGTTGATTGTCCTGAAGGAATAGAAAAGAACTGGAAAGTTCCAATCCCTGTAGAGCGGATAAAGGCAGAAGATGATTTAATGGCAGCTATAGATGCTTCTTCTCCTTCTGTAATTGTTTTGGGTAATCCAGATTTTGATGCAGTTGAAAAAATACGAACAAATAGTTCTACAGAATTGTGCCCGATAATTATTGTCGGCGAAAAACTCGGGCAGATGGAAACTCTTGAAAAATTCTTCAAAGTACAGAAACTGCTTTTATGTAATACAAGTATTGCTGTTTCTCCTGAATTTGGTCAGAAGGTAAGAACTCTTTTATCTGGAGAGGCAATGCTTTCTGCAGATACGGGCGTAATCGTTAAAAAGACTATAATTTATTTTAATAATCACGGCAGTGAATATATTTCAAGATGGAAGCTGTCTGAAACGGTTCATACAAGCGAAGATTATCTTACAAGAGTGTTCCATAAAGAAACGGGGCTTTCTCCGTGGGAATATCTGACACGCCTTAGAACAAGTTATGCATGTGTTCTTTTGCGTCAGACAACAGAATCTATTGCCTCTGTAGCAGAAAAAAGCGGTTTTCAGGATCAGGCATATTTCTGTCGTGTTTTCAGAAAAATAATCGGAACAACACCGGGGCGGTACCGCAGGGGTCTTGATTAAACAGATTGTATAAGCATGAGCCTGTCAGGTTAAGAGCATCTGCTGTTGGCGAAATTTGCTTTTAGAAATTTTAAGTGCAAGCTGGATTTGCTGTTTTTATAATTATTCCGCCCTTATTTCATTTTATATGGTCGTAATAATACAAAATTTTGCATTTATAAGCTACGTCCTCTAGGTTACAGTCTAATCTAGAGGTTGCGTATGAATTTTAAGGAAATAAAAAGGCATAAAGATATTTATCTTCTTATGCTCATTCCAATCATTTATTTTATCATTTTTAAATATGTACCAATGCTCAACGGACAGATTGCTTTTAAGGATTTTAAGCCGCGTCTTGGTGTATGGAAAAGTCATTGGGTTGGATTTAAGTATTTTAAAGAATTTTTCAGTTCATATTATTTCTGGGAATTGATTCGCAATACGGTAGGATACAGCTTTGGAAAACTTATTTTAAGTGTTCCGCTTTCAATTATTCTTGCAGTAGTTCTTTTTGAATCCCACAGAGAAGTTTTGCGTAAGATTGTACAGACTCTTACATATCTTCCGCACTTTCTTTCATGGGTTATCATGTACGGAATTTTGCTTTCACTTCTTGCGCCGGGCGATGGTGTTGTAAACGATATTTTAAAGTCACTTGGCATGGAACCGATTGACTTTTTAACTAATACAAAGTGCTTCCCGTGGATTGTTTTATTTTCTGATGCATGGAAAGAAATGGGTTGGGGCGCAATCATCTTTATTGCAGCGCTGATGGGAATTGACCCTTCTTTGTACGAAGCTGCAATGGTAGAAGGAACCACAGCTGTTCAGAGAACATGGTACATTACGCTGCCATCGATTCGTCCTGTAATTGTTATGGTTGTTTTACTTAAACTTGGAACAATCCTTAATGCAGGATTTAACCAGATTTTCATGTTGTATAACACATCTGTATTCAGCGTTGCAGACATTATTGATACCTGGGTTTACCGTCAAGGTTTGCTTGATGCAAGATTCTCTCTTGCGACGGCGGTCGGTATTTTTAAGGGAATAATTGGAACTTTGCTTGTGGCTTTTGCAAACAGACTTACAAAAGTTGTAGCTGATTCAAGCCTGTTCTAAAAAGGAGATTGCAATGTCTAATAAAAACAGCGAAAAATCAAAGCTTATGATGCAGATGACAGGCACAGATAAAATTTTCTATGCAGTTCTGGATGTTTTTCTTGTCATCACATTAATTGTAATTGCAATTCCTCTTTGGAGTACAATAACACTTTCTTTCCGTCCGGCAGATTACATTGGTAACAACATGCAGGGAATGTTTCTTGCTCCGTGGAAATGGTCAACAGCCGCTTACAAGGCATTACTGGGAAACCGCGGTTTTACACTGGCTTTTGTAAACAGTTTGAAAATTCTGTTCTTTGGTGTAGCTACTGCGCTTATTCTTACAGTTCCTATTGCATACGGACTTTCAATTCAGACTTTACCGGGAAGAAAATTCCTTAATATTCTTATTCTGGTTCCGTATCTGTTTAACATCGGTTTGATTCCGCATTATTTAGTAATTACAAAACTCGGTCTTGCAAATCATCTTGCGGCAGTTTTTCTGCCTGTAGCAGTAACAACTTACAACTGTTTGATTATGCGCAGTTTCTTTGAAGGAATTCCTGATTCATTAAAAGAATCTGCACGTATTGATGGTGCACCGGAATGGCTTGTTCTTGTAAAAATTATTTTACCACTTTCTAAGCCGATTTTGATGACAATCGGATTGTTCTACGGAGTTTCTTATTGGAACGACTTTTTTAACGCCATGCTTTACTTGAGTAAAAATGAATTACAGCCGCTTCCGATTCTGCTTCGTAACATTCTTCTTGCAAGCGGTATGAACGAATATGTTGAAGTTAATGCATTCGGTGAAGCTCCGATTGCTGCAATTAAGGCAGCTTCAGTATTTATGTCTGCAATACCTATGGTAATTGCTTATCCATTTATTCAGAAATATTTCACAAAGGGAACACTTTTGGGAAGTGTCAAAGGTTAATCTTTGGCATATTAATTTGGCTTAAAAAAAGGCACATAGATTTGGCTTAATAAAATAGGAGGACTTTTATGAAAGTAACAAAAATGGCAGCTGCCGCATTGGTTTTGGCAATGGGCGCTTCGCTTTTTGCAGGTGGATCAAAAGAAAAATCTTCTGGTCCTGTTTCAATTGATTTGTGGTATGGAGCTGCTGTTACAGAAGCTGGTCCGCCACCAGCTGACTGGGAAGTTTTAACAACACTCAAAGAAAAATTCGGAATTGATTTACTTCTTACAGCATTACCTTCTTCAGGTTCAGACCAGGATCAGAAGATAAATGCAGCAGCAGCTGCTAATGCTCTTCCTGACCTTTTCCTTGTTGAACGCCCGACATGGCTTCGCCTTGTAGATCAGGGACTTGTTGCTGAAGTTGATGATATGTATGCAAAAATGCCGAACCGCAAGGCACACTACAATGAAGACAGCAAAATCTTTACAACAGTTGACGGAAAATCTTATGGTCTTGCAGATCCAGCTTCTTTGGTAAGAAATGAAGGTGTTCTTATCCGCAAAGACTGGCTTGATAAACTTGGTCTTAAAGTTCCTGTAACTCTTGATGATTACATGAACGTAATGAAAGCCTTTACATTCAATGACCCTGACGGAAACGGTAAAAACGATACATGGGGTTACGGTGCATTTATTGAAATTTATTCTGATGCAGAAGGTCTTGGCCGCCGTATGGAACCAATTATGGGTGCATTCGGAATGTGCGGTACATGGGGAATGACAAAAGCAAAACCTGGACTTAAAGTTCTTCAGCCTGAATATTTTGACGCACTTACATTCGTAAAGAAAATGTGCGACGAAAAGGTAATTGATCCAAACTGGCTCACATATAAAAAAGATGATTTCCGTGCTGCATGGAAACAGGGTCGCTTTGGTATCATGCGCGAACAGAATGCTGCATTTGCTGCTAAAAATAACTATGCTCCATTTGACAAGAACTTCCCGAACGGAGAATGGATTGTTATTGACCCGCCAAAAGGTCCAAAAGGTCTTCAGGCTGCAGGAAACTATTCTGCAAGTTTCCGTATTCTTGCAGTTTCTCAGAAAGCTGCTGATGCAGGAAAGAAAGATGCAATTGCAAAACTTCTTAACTGGATGTCTGACGAAGGTCCAGACGGCGGATACTACACACTCGGTTGGGGTAAAGAAGGTGTAAACTTTGTTAAGAAAGACGGAGTTCCAACTTCTGCAGGTGTACCAGATCCAGCAAAAGCTTGGGATAAGGCAGAAAATGTAAACCTTACACAGCTTCGCAACATGGTATTCTACAACAGTGGAGTTGAAATTAAGGCACGCTACCCTGCATATATTACAGATGTTTCTAAGAAAGAAATGAGTGCCGGTAAAGTATTGCTTGATATGCAGAGCCGTCCATGGGAAAATGCGCTTAACAACACATTGCTCCCACCGCCAAACGCTGATGTAAAACGCTTCCTTGAACAGGGTGTTCTTGAATTCCTTACAGGAAAACGTAATCTTACAAAAGATAACTGGAATGCTTGGGTTGCAGAATTCAAGAAAGTTGGTGGAGAAGCTTGGAATAATGCTGGCGTAGACTTCGCTAAGAAAAACAATTTGCTTCACTAATATATAAATAATGGGGGAAACCCTGCAGGAAAAGGGATGCAGGATGCCTTTGCACCGTGCTGATTTTTTGCCGATGCTTTCCGGCATCCCTTTTTTATGATTCAAATTTTCCATTCTGATAAAACAGATAATAAATTCAGGCTATGATAAAAACGTCATTAAAACTTGCACAGAATACAATAAAGAATTTTCCTTCTCAAATAAACTGGCATTATTCACAGGCATTTGCTTTGCGGGCAATTCTGGAATCTGCAAAAGCAGAAAATGACGAAAAATCAATATTATGGATAAAACAGATTTTTGATTCCCTCATTTTAAATAACGGAGAAATTAAAGGATATAATAGGGAAGACTTTAATCTTGATTCCATACAGCCTGGAAACCTTGCTTTTGAGTTTTATAAACTTACAGGCGAGGAAAAATATAAAACAGTAATTCAAAAACTGCACCAGCAGTTAAAGGAACAGCCACGGACAATAAGCGGTGGATTCTGGCATAAGAAGATTTATCCATGGCAGATGTGGCTGAACGGTTTTTATATGTATGCGCCTTTTTATGCACGCTACGGAATTGAATTTGGCGATAAAGAAGACATTGCTGATTTACATCGACAGATATCGTTGGTAGAAACGCATTTTAAAGATACAAAAACCGGTTTGCTTTTTCAGGCCTGGGATGAATCCAAAAAACAGTTATGGGTGAATGGCAAAAACGGCTGTTCTCCTATAATTTTTGCCAGAGCTGTCGGCTGGTATGCCATGGCACTTGTGGATATTCTTGATTTTATTCCGAACGACAAAGACAATCATCTGTATAGAAATGCAATAATTAAAGCCGCCAATTTACTAATTACGCCTGTAATAAATTGTCAGGACGAAGAGAATGGTATGTGGTATCAGGTTATGGACAGACCAAATCATAAAGGCAATTACCATGAAACTTCGGCTTCGGCAATGTTTGTTTATTTTTTATATAAGATGAACAGAAAAGGCTATATTACCGGTGACAGTAAAAAAGTTATTCAGGCTGCTGATAAAGGATATGAAGGAATCTGCTCAAAACTTACAGAAGATAAAGACGGAAACCTGCATGTTAACGGAATTTGTGACAAAGCAGGGCTTGGCGGAAATCCATATAGGGACGGTTCTTATAAATATTATATTGAACAGCCTGTAGTTTCTGATGATTATAAAGGAATCGGAGCCTTTATTTTTGCGACTCTGGAACACGAATTGTGTTCATAGCAGACAGGGCATTCAGCACACGGTTTTGAATCAGACAGACAGAATTTCCTGCATTTTCATATCCGGGTGTTTTGGCGTCTGAGTTAGTTGTAAAAACGTTAAATTCAACAGTTTTTTTATTTTCTTCATCGCCCCAGTAATCCCAGATTTTTTTGCATATTACGTCAGAGAAATTGCAGTTAAGCCATGTGCATTTGGCAAAATTGCGCCATGGACGGGCCAGATAAACATGTTGCGGCCCCGAATCAAAATCTTCACATTTAATTATTTTGCAGGAATCAAAAATATAGCCGATGCCATCTTTTGGTGTAGAAGGTGCTGCAATGTAGCATTCAGTTGTTGTTTTGTGAACACCGATAACACAGTTTTTAAACAATGCATCGGCACTGCCAAATATAAAATCAACTGTTCCACAGATATAGCAATTTTCATATATTTGGGTTGATTTTTTACGGGGAAGATTTTGTTCGGGGCCGCAAAAACCGCCCGGAATCCGCTCTTTTTCTGGCAATGGCCCGGTAAAAAGCGTATCCTGAAAGCCAAGCAGCTTAACATTTTTACAAAAAACGTAACTTGCAGAAGCATAAAGAGCTATTGCCTGACCTGCAACCGTTCCCTGACCTGCGGTGTTTTCTATAGTAAGATTTTCAAGAATTACGTTTGTGCCAGAAAAATATGCTGTGTAGCTTCTGAAAGTTCCTGTAAGTTTTCCGTCTCTAAACGGATCTTTAGCGCCGATTTTTCCTGTAATTATTGTATTTTCAGAATCTTCACCCTTTATGTAAATTGATTTTTTATTTGAAAAAATCTGGCCGTAATATATGCCCGGTCTTAAAACTATAAAGAGCTCTTCTTCCGGACAGCCAAGGGCTTCCTGTATTGTTGAAAAATCACCTGTTCCGTCGGGAGAAACGATTATTTTTTTCATATTTATTGAAAATCCTTCTATATAATAGATTATTTTAGATTGCATTTTGTTATTTAAAGTCGCCTTTTGTGGTTACAAATTGCAATTATACCAGAATTTTAAGCTTATTGCATTAAATTGTTAGTTGCCAAAATAGAAATAAATGGTATAATTAAAGTTGTGCTTATAGCGTCCGGAAAAATACCCTGTAACTATTTTATTGGTTATCAGGGTGTTTTTTTCTCTGGATTTATTAAAAAAAATTATAGACCTTTGCCAGTTTTATTTTGTAAATAAAATCAGCGTGATAAAAGCCCAAAAAGTACTTTCGCTAAAAAACTCACCTCCAAAGTCTCAGATACAAATATTTATAATATCAGTGTTTATATTAAAGCCGAACTTTTCCTATATCAATTGAAAAGAAAGGATAAATATCATTTCTGGTTTTTCCGATGCCTCCGCGCAGAACCATACCAAATGAATCGGAAAAACGTATTCCTAAATCTGCGGAAGTACGCCATACGGCAGAATCCTTTGAAATATCATCCCGTTTGTGCCAGATGTTTCCGAACGCACCGCTTAGGGCAAAAAAGGCTTTTCCTCCTAAAATTGTGAGCTGATCCCACGGACTAAACATCAGTCCGCCCGCAAAAGCTGCTTTGTATAGTCCGTAATCCAGCGATGCTGCAATATTGGGAAAGAAATTTCTGTCTGCAGTATAAAAGCCAAAAACAGGAAGCATTTCTGGATAATCAGCCATTTTTTCGCTGAAATTTCCGCCGGCAAAACCTTTTGCAAAAAGTCCGAATTTTTGCCCCAAAGGTAAAACACTTTCTATAGAAACCTGTTCTACATCAAAGGAAGGATTTTCTTTTATATCTTTAAGCGGGAAAACTGCTTCGCTTAAAAAATCAAAGTAGAATCCTTTTTCCGGCAGACAGTTGGAATTTAAAAAATTTATGGATTGCTCGGCAAAGAATTCAAAGGCTTTTGTTTCTTTTCCCTCGTCAATTTTATCTGTGGTATCGTAAAATCCTATATTTCCGCCTAAAGCGAAAGTAAACCAACTGGAAAAAGGAATACCGATGGAAAGTTCAACAATACGTTTGTGGATTTGCTCTGGCGCCATCGGGTAATAATCAAAGCCGGAAGAAACTATGGACTGGTCATTTTCAATGAGGGCTTCAAGTTTTGTAAAGGCAAGAGAGCCGAACGGCTGAATGTAATCCATGGAAAGCGAATAGTCTGTAAAAAAACTTCCGCTGATTGAAAATATGGAACCTTTGCCTAAGAAATTTTCTTTGCGGACTTGTGTGCGCATGGTAATATCATTCATTGCATCGGTTGTTAAAGTTCCTTTATAGTCAAAACCTAAAGAGACTTTAAAATCTTTTGCTACTTTTTTTGAAAGTATAACTTCTATATTAGAATCGCGGGAATTTACCTGACGGATTCGAGTAAGAACTGTTTCATATATTCCGGTTTTATATATGCTTTTTTCAAAAGAAGAATAATCAGCAGGGGAGAGAGGTTTGTTTTTTATAGAAGAAAATGCACGTTCAACTATTTTTTTGTCCTGTTCATTTCCGCCTGAAACAGAAACTGAAGTTACAAATGGCAAAGGATTATCTTTATAGGAAGATTCAAATTCTACAATTCTCTTTGGTGTGGCAGAAGAAAGGCTTTCTGTTTTTTCTTCAATTTCTTTTTTTATCCGTTCAAATTCTTTTCTATATTGCTCTATGCTGATTTTGCTGCTTTTATAAATTTCCTTTGATTTTGCAAAATCAAGAATTGTGCAGTTTGCATAATCCGGGAACATGACAAGCGATGCTTTTTTATAAATGTCCCTGTTTCTTACAGACTGTTCAAGGTTTATCATCTGTTTTAAGGCTTCGGCAGGACTTGTATTAAAGCTTTCAAGGTCTTCATTTAATAAAGAAGAAATTTCTGAAACGATGATTATGTCATAGCCCATTTTTACGGCAATAT
>JAEEWW010000024.1 GCA_016287815.1 Treponema sp.
AACGGATTTTATAATAAAGCCGTATAATCCGGAAATCGTAAAACACAGGGTAAAAAGTATTTTGCGCCTCTGTGAAACTTCAAGGCTTCTTTCTATTTTGGAATATGACCAGCTTACAGGATTTTTTAGCAGGGAAGCCTTTTATCAGCATGTATCTACGGAAATAAAGGATAATCCTGAAACAAAATATGATGTAATTTGCTGCGATATCTGCGGATTTAAGATTATAAACGAAATGTATGGACGGGAACAAAGTGATCTGCTCCTTCAATGCATTGCAAACCTTTTGAAAGAAGTATTCAGCGGAGAAGAAATCCTTTGCGGCCGTCTTGATACGGATGTTTTTGCAGTGTGCCGCAAAAATTCTGGAGTTCTTTCTGACAGTTTTTTTGACATTTTTTTTCATAAACTTTTTGAATGTTCGCCTGTAAAAGAAGTTATGGTGAAATTCGGTGTTTACTATAATATTGACAGAAATCTTCCTGTTCCAAGAATCTGTTCAAGAGCGCTTCTTTCTATCGATCAGATAAAGAAAGACAGAAATAATCATGTTTCATTCTTTATGGACTGGGAAAAAAAACAGGAGCTTTTAAACAGCTTTGAAAGTGCCCTGGAAAAACGTCAGTTTAAGCTTTATCTTCAGGCTAAATGGAATATTATTGATGACTGTTTAGGCGGAGCGGAAGCCCTTGTGCGCTGGAGTGTTTCTAAAGATAAAACGATTTTACCGAATGAGTTTATTCCTTTATTTGAAGAAACTGGAATTATAACTCAACTTGATTTTTACATGTGGGAAGAAGTGTGCAGGCTTTTGTATAGGTGGCGTGCAACAGGAAAGAAACTTGTTCCGATTTCAGTGAATATGTCGCGGCATGATATAAATACCCCGGATCTTGTTGATCGTATTCAGCAGATGGTTGAAAGTTATGATTTGCCGCCTGAAATGATTCATTTTGAAATACTTGAGCGTGCCTATGCCGAAACTCCTGAAACCCTTATAGAAGTATGCACTAAGCTGCGCCAGCTTGGCTTTAAAATCGAAATGGACGATTTTGGTTCCGGTTATTCGTCACTTAATATGCTCAGTATTCTTCCGATTGACTATTTAAAGCTTGATATGAATTTTTTGCGCTCAGATGATTTGTCCTCTAAAAAATCGATTATTGCTTCTATAATAAGCCTTGCAAACTGGCTGGACCTGGAAGCTGTTGCAGAAGGCGTAGAAAACAAAAATCAGCTGGACAGGCTCAGGAATATGGGGTGCCGCTATATTCAGGGATTTTATTTTTCTAAACCGCTGTCGGTTTCTGTTTTTGAAGAATATGTTCAGACCAGTTCCTCTATAAAGCGCAGAACGGGTACGGTTTCTCTTACAGAAAAAGAAAAGATTTTATATAGAAACTTTTTTGCCCAAAAAAGATGTACTGTTTTAGTGGTAGAAGATCTTGAAATTACCCGCCTTGCCGTTAACAAAATTCTTTGCCCGTATATGAACGTAATTGAAGCCGCAGACGGTAAAGAAGCAATACAGAAGCTTGAAGAATATGGAAGCAAAGTAGATCTTGTATTGCTTGATTTGATTATTCCGGTTATGGATGGTTTTCAGGTTTTAAAAAAGATGAAAAAAATAGAAGAACTTAAAAATATACCTGTTATAATAACTTCCGAAAATTCAAAGAATACTGAAATACGGGCAATAAAAAGCGGAGCAGAGTCATTCCTGCCGAAGCCGCATAATGAATGTGTTCTTCTTCATTATGTAAGAAGTGCGCTTATTGTAAACGGCATTATGCACAGTTAAATTACTGAAAATTAAGTTTTCTCAAGTCTGCTTTTTGCATCTGTTTTGCACCTGTATTAAATGGTTTTATTTGTCAGGGCAAACGCATTATAAATATTTCACAATGAATCGGCGCGAAGGAGTGAAAATGCTTTCGAAAATACTCTTTTTGTGCTGCCGCCCGGGCGGCAAACGTAAATAATTACAGGCACAAAAAGCGTGTAGCAGGCGAGCCTGCGGTTTCGATAAGCATTTTACACGACTGGGAGCCGATATAAATCTGTTTGTATTTATAATGCGTTTGCCCTGTTTTATTTGCTTTAACCTGTTTACTGTTATTCATAAAAAGTGTAATATAGCTATGTAATGAATTTTGCTTTATATTCTGATTCAGAGAAAAATCTTTTTATGTTCTTCCCGGAAGGGACTTCTGATGAGCAGCTTGTTACTATTGGTGAAAAATTAAAGCCAAGCCGGAAAGCTATTGAGCAGTCAGATTTTAAAAAGGCTCTGGGTACAATTGACTATAAACGCCGTCACGCAACTTATCCTATTTATAACTCTTTTACAGATTTAGATTATTTTTCGTTTTCAGAAATTACCCAGATTTTTGATGACGATGATTTTACAGACAAATAGTATTTTATAAACCTATTGTAAAGAATGCGGTTTGTGTTTCCCAGCTGAAAACCGTATTTGAACTGGCCGCTAAAAGCAGGTTTTTAATTTTTTCAGATTCATCTTTTCCAATTTTTTCTGCAATAAATGAACCGTAAGCTGAAGTATCTGCGTTGAACCAGGCGTTTATTTCCTGTTTACTTACCCTGCGTTTTTCAACAATGTTTTTTACTTCGCATGTAACTTTAAAGCTGTTTTTGCTGAAAACATCACATACGGTTTTGTCGTCCCAGTTAAAAAGTTCATTGTCGTGGCTGGTAAAAAAGTCTGTTTCTGCCTGTTCGTATTTTTCAAGAGTTTGAGCCATTTCTTTTGCCGCAACCGGACTTAGAATCTGTTTTTCTACAAGTTTTCCTATATGCTGTGCTGTTCTTGGAATCCTCTGGCTTATCACAACTTTCCAGTCTTTTGCAAGTGCCTGCAATTCTGTAAGTGACTGGCAAAGCTGATTTATTGTATTCTGATTTATGAACGGGTCTCTGAAAAACAGTCTGTCAAAAATGATTCCGCTGTTAAGGAAGCTGTCAAACATTTTGCAGAAACTTTCAGGTTTTAAATAATCCTTTGCATCAGAGTCGGAACGGTATACAAGCATGGGTTTGTCTATGCTTTCAAGAGTGTTTGCATACTGTTCAAGAATTTCTTTTCCTTTTTTGTTACGGCAAACTCCGCAGGTTACGCCTTCCGGGGTTTTTCTTGCGATTTCCCAAAGCAAAAGTCCGTCGTCGCTGTCCCAGACAAGACAGCGGTCATGCCGTGAAAGAGAAGCCATTTCTATCATGGTGTTCCTGAGACCTAGTAAAACTTCTGTTCTGTTGGAATCAAGCCTGTCTTTCCATGCTTTGTCAGCCCGGTCAAGATTTTTTTCTTTTGCAGCATCCGGCGGAGAATATGTAAGGTTTTCTTCTGATTTATCGCTTAAAATCGAAGCTATCTGAAGTTCCCTTCTTGCAAGAACATCTTCCCTGATTGTTTTTTCATAGCCCTGACTGCTTGGTGTGTAGAAAACGCGGCCAACAAGTGCGTCCGGCAGATATTGCTGGGCAACCCAGTGGTCGCGGTAGGCATGCGGATAAAGATAGCCTGATCCGTGGCCGAAACCTTCGGCATCGCGGTTTGCATCCCGCAGATGATTGGGAACTTCCGTATCTTCTTTTTCTACAGAAGAAAGGGCGTCAAAAAAAGCCATGGAGCTGTTTGATTTTGGAGCTGTGGCAAGGTAAAGTGCTGCGTGTGCCAGATGATACCTGCCTTCAGGAAGTCCTACGCGGTCGAAGGCATCGGCACAGCTTGTAACAACTGAAATTGCATAAGGATCTGCAAGTCCTGTATCTTCGCATGCGGAAATAAGCATTCTTCTGAAAATAAAATGCGGGTCTTCGCCTGCCCTTACCATGCGTGCAAGCCAGTACATTGCTCCGTCCGGGTCTCGACCGCGCAGGCTTTTGATAAATGCACTTATTATATCGTAATGATAGTCACCGTCGCGGTCATACAAAACAACTTTTTTCTGTATGGATTCTTCTGCGGCTTCTTTGCTTATAAAAATTGTTGAACCCCATGCAGGTACAGGAGGATTATCTTCCGGTGCCCATTTTTCAGGAGTTGTTTCTACGGCAAGTTCAAGTGCGTTTAAAAGAGAACGGGCATCGCCGTTTGCTGTTTCAACTAAATGGTCAAGGGCTCCGTCTTCAAATTCAACTTTCCAGTGACCGTATCCGCGTTCTTTGTCATTTAAGGCCATAAAGGCTGCTTTATGTAAGTCTTCTTTTGTTAATGCTTTAAGCTGAAAAACACGGCTTCTGCTTACAAGTGCCTTATTAACTTCAAAAAAAGGATTTTCAGTTGTTGCCCCGATTAAGATAATCGTTCCGTTTTCTACCCATGGAAGAAGTGCATCCTGCTGGCTTTTATTCCATCTGTGCACTTCATCTACAAACAGAATGGTCCTGCGCGAATACAGCTTGTAATGGTCTTCTGCCTGTTTTATTGCGCCGCGTATATCCTGTACGCCGGTTAAAACAGCATTGAGAGTAATAAAGTTACTTTTTGTGTGATTTGCTATTACACGGGCAAGAGTTGTTTTACCGGAACCTGGCGGCCCGTAAAATATAACGGAAGAAAGCTGGTCGGCGGCTATTGCACGGCGCAAAAGCCTGCCTTTACCGACAATATGGTCTTGCCCGATATATTCATCAAGATTGCGGGGCCGCATGCGGGCAGCCAAAGGTTCTTTTGACTTTTTTGCATTGTCAAATAAATCGGGCATAATTTTAACCTGTAGTAATCCCTAGTATTTGTCGGCTTCTTCTTCCTGAGATCTACGCTCTTTTTCTTCCTGCTTAAGCTGTTCTGCCTGAATCTGCTGCTTTGTATTTGGAATCTTTGCAAGTTCAATATCAGCCAGTTTATTGTAAGCAGCCGGTAATGTTCCCGGCATTGTGTTAAGGAACAATTCCTGTATTTCTTCAAAAATAGGACGGGCAGCCTTGTAGTTCTGCTTTTTCATGTAAAGATGCCCGATTTCATAGCGGGCTTCTACATAATTTGCAGGAGTAACTTCAGGGCGGTCAATTACTGCCTGATAATATTTTAGGGCATTTTTATATTTGCCTTTCTGAGCTTCATTCTGTCCGTTCTGGATAAGCTGCTGTGGAGTCATTGTGTCATCAATTACAACTTCTGTAGATTTGCAGGAAACGGAAGTTAAACAAACGGCGCATGCGCAAATTGCAAGCGGTATGCGAATTCTTTTTGTAAATATTGAAAGTTTCATGCCGGTAGTGTACCATTAGCTCGCAGTTTTTTTCAAGGCATTGTGCTTTGTATGTCAGCTCAAGTGCATTATTTAACTGCAACGGAGAGTGAAGTAAAAAATGATAAAAGCAGGTATTATTGGCGCTACAGGCTATGCGGGCGTAGAACTTGTCCGCATTCTTTTAGGTCATTCAGAAGTTGAAAAGATCTATGTAAGTTCTGTCAGCTTTGAAGGACAGAATCTTGTTGATGTTTATCCGAATCTTGGCGGACAGTTCGGTTCAAAAATGGACGGACTTTTGCTTACAGCCGATGAAGTTACAGAAAAATCGGATATTGTTTTTACAGCCCTTCCGCATGGAATTGCAGAAAAATATGCAGATTACTGCGTTAAAAACGGCAAAAAGCTGATTGATTTAAGTGCTGATTTCAGATTCGGCATGGACGAAGAAACATTTAAAAAATGGTACAAAAAAGACTGGGAATTCCCGGAAGTTCACAGAGAAAGTGTTTACGGTCTTCCAGAAATGAATCGTGATGATATTAAAAAAGCACGTGTTATCGGAAATCCGGGCTGCTATGTAACTTCTGCAACCCTGGCTTTGCTTCCTGCCTTAAAAGGCGGAATTATTGAAACTTCTACTATTATAGTAGACAGTTACAGCGGTGTAAGCGGAGCAGGCCGTTCGCCGACAGAAACAAATTCTTTCTGTACCTGCGGTGAATCTTTAACGGCATATAAAGTTGGTGCGCACCGCCATCAGCCTGAAATTCAGCGCAACTGTACAATAGCGGCTAACGCTGCAAATAAAGACGTGGGTATCATTTTTACTCCGCATCTTGCACCAATCAGCCGCGGAATCCTTACTACGATTTACGCTCCGTTAAAAGTTGATTTTGCTGAACGCATTGCAAAACAGGCAAAAGAAGCAGGAATTTCTGAATCTGCCGTTGTAAACAATATGTACCGTGATTTTTATTCAAAAGAGCATTTTGTTCGTGTTCTTCCAAACGGACAGACACCGCAGTCTAAGAATGTGCGCTTTACAAATTACTGCGACATTCAGGCTTTTGTAGTAAATAACGGAAAGACTTTGCAGCTTGTTTCTACCTTGGATAACATGATAAAAGGTGCTTCCGGGCAGGCTGTTCAGAACATGAACCTTATGTTCGGTTTTGATGAAGCAGAAGGCATAAACTTCGTGCCGTCAGCATTCTAAATTATTTCATTCATTATAAAATAACATATTCAGTTTTTTTTGGATGTTTTTTCAAAGTTGGTCAATTCTTCTATTGACCAACTTTTTTTTTGCATTTATTGTTATACTAATGAAATATTGTTAAAGTTTATGCAGTATAGCTGAAACTTCTGTACGATATTTCTAAAGTGCGCCGTTTATCCGGTGATTTTAAAAGGAGAGGTTTATGAAAAAATTAGGTTTAGCTGCCTTGGTTTTGGGCGCAGCTCTTACAGCTTTTGCCGGCGGAAACAAAGAATCTTCCGGTCAGAAAGTTCTTAAAATTGGTGTAATCCAGCTTGTTGAACATTCAGCTTTGGATGCAAACTATCAGGGTTTTGTAGACGGATTAAAAGAAGCCGGTTATGTAGACGGTCAGAATATTAAAATCGATTATCAGAATGCACAGGGCGAACAGGCAAACTGTGTAACAATTGCAAATAAACTTGTAAACGATAAAGATGATTTGATTTTTGCAATTGCAACTCCTGCAGCTCAGGCTGTTGCAAACCTTACAAAAAATATCCCGATTGTTGTTTCTTCTGTAACAGACCCGGAAAGTGCTAAACTTGTAAAATCTAATGCTGCTCCTGGAACAAACGTAACAGGAACTTCAGACCTTACTCCATGTGCTGCACAGATGGATCTTCTTAAGAAACTTGTTCCGAATGCAAAGACAGTTGCAATGCTTTACTGCTCAAGCGAACAGAATTCTATTTTCCAGATTAATCTTGCAAAAGCAGCATGCGACAAGCTCGGACTTAAATATATTGATGCAACAGTTTCTAATTCAAACGAAATTCAGCAGGTAACACAGAGCATCGTTGGTAAAGCTGATGTAATCTATACTCCAACAGACAATATGATTGCTGCCGGTATGGCAACAGTTGCAATGGTAGCAAATCAGGCAAAAATTCCTACAATCTGCGGTGAAAGCGGAATGGTAAAGGCCGGCGGTTTTGCAACATACGGAATCAACTATTATGAACTTGGAAAACAGACAGCTAAAATGGCTGTAGAAATCCTTCGTGACGGTAAAAATCCAACTGACATGCCAATCCAATATCTTGAAAAATGTGACCTTGATGTAAACCAGGACACAGCAAAGAAACTTGGAATTGCAGTTCCGGCTGGTCTTTAATTCCTGCCTATAATAATTTAATTTCAGATGGGAAAAAGGTACGTCTGAAAAAAGCATCGTGGTGAAAACTGCGGTGCTTTTTTTTATTTAGGGGGTATTACAAATACTAAAAACGGCTGAGTCAAGGCTTTAAGCGAAGTATGCCTCGCATGAAGCTTCGCTGCGAATTGACCAGAGGTATCTGTTTGCATAAATCTCTATTTTACTATATACTTAAAAATTGAAATAAATATAATTAGTGGATTTTTTTTTCATGCATGTAACGAAGGCTAAGATTAGCAGTATATATATGTTTAGGGGTGGGCAGGCTGTGCAAAATGAATTGCGCTGCTGCATGCGTCGAACTTTTTCATTTATTGTATCATTTTTTCTTTTAACAGTACTTCTTTCCTGTTCATTTGACGGGGCTTCCACATCTGGCGGCGGCACTGCTAATCCGCAGACCTCTTCAAATATCGTTTATGTACATGGAAACTTAGGATTTAATTCATTGGAATCTGAAGGCGGCGCTTTACCATATGAGATTCTGAGCCAGGCTCAGAATTACAGTTATTCAAATCATGCTGAACTTGTTTCAGCATCTCATGCATCTTATTCAAACGGCAGTCTTGCAAAAAAGTTTAAAACTCTTACGTTTGAATCTCCTTCTTCACTGAGAAAAATAGGTGACTCAGCATTTGATTATTGTACAGTTGAGGGTGTTTCGTTACCAAGTACTGTTATAGAAATTGAACGAGGAGCTTTTATATATGCAAACGTTACTTCAATGACACTTTCGCCAAATATTACGATTATCAACGATTCAACTTTTTCAAATAACAACTTTACAGAAATTGTAATTCCAGATGGGGTAACAGAAATAGGATATGATGCATTCTGGGCATGTAGGAATCTTACAACTATAACGCTTCCAGCTTCTGTAACTTCAATTGGCGGTAATGCGTTTGGCTACTGTGATTCATTAGTAACAGTTAATTATAAAGGAACCGAAGAGCAGAAAAATGCTTTATTAAGCAGTATGGGAAGCGGCAATGAGTATCTATCCAACGCCACTTGGAACTGTAACTACACCGGCGATTGAGGATAGTAGAACAACTTGGTTAAAAAGAATACAGACATTTTCATAAGAGTAAAGGAGTGTAAAATGAAAAAAGTTTGGAAAGATGTAGCAGGTATAATTTACGCTGTGTTTGCACTGTTTATAATTGGTTGTGCAAATGCATCGGGAGGGGGTGGAGCTTCTGGTGGAAACAATGATAGTGGAGGTGGTAATTCAGGAACTCCATCTGTAACATATTCAATTACAGTAACAAACGGAACTTCAATCCCGACAACTGCCGCACAAGGCGACACCGTTACGATTACAGCAAACGATCCTGCATCAGGACAAGTCTTTGATACTTGGACGACCTCTAGCAGTGATGTTAGTTTTGCAAATCGAACATCAGCAAATACAACATTTGTTATGCCTGATAATGATGTAACTATAAATGCAAATTATGCAAACACGTATTCAATCACAGTTCAAAATGGTACAGCAAATAAAAGCAGAGCAAAACAAGGCGAAATTATTACTGTTATGTCTAGTATGCCTCCGGCGGGAAAGGAATTTAATAAATGGTTAGTTGTAACTTCAAATTCAGGTTTAAGTTTTGCAAATGAAAACTCTTTTAGCACAACTTTCACTATGCCTGCAAATGCAGTAACAGTAAAGGCGGATCATACACAAATTCCTGCAGGTTATTATTCAATTAGGGTAAATGGTGGTGTTGCAGATAGAACTAAAGCACAGCTTAGTGAGCAAGTTCAAATTACAGCTAATACTCCGCCAGCGGGGCAAATCTTTAGTCACTGGCAAACAAGTAGTAGTAACAGTATAGAGATTGCGAATGAAAATTCTCCAACGACAACTTTTACAACAACCTCTGCTTTTTCTTATCCTTTAAATGCGGGTAACTCTTGTATTGTCACTATTACAGCAGTATTCGTTGTTCAATAGCTTATAATAATCAGTCGTTTTTCTTCATCGCGATTGAAAGCGTTGTAACATCCAGATAGAAGTAAAGGTACACCGAAAACGCTCTGACCGGTTCAGAATAAAACAGTAACTTTTCAAACAAACGGTATAGGTCAGCCGCGTTTTCCGAGTGTGGCTTTACGGATATCTGGATGTGGTTGGGTAAAGTGCCGCTTATGAAGAAGCAGGTTATTCAAGTTTCGGAACTATACAGGAAGAGTAAGTTATGTAAAAACTACATACACACGTTCGTGTTCCTGATTTATTCGAAAAACTCGGCGTGTTTGTGGGCAAAACATACGGAGAATTTTTAAAAACATACGATGTTTTGCACAAAACACCGTATGTTTTTTCCGGAATAAACTATGCCTGTAATTTTTTTACAAGTGCTGAAAGCCTGTTTGAAAAATCGTCTTTACATTTGTTGTTTCTGCAATTCGAGAACTTGTTCTAGTTTAAGCCCTTCTGCTTGTGCTATCTGACTTGGAGAAAGAATATTCATTTTCAAAAGATTCTTAGCCGCTTCAATTGCTTTCTGCTGTGCAACTTTTTCAAGTCCATCTTCAAAAGCTTCTTCCTGTTTTACGGCAATGTCCATTTTATAATCATATTTTGCACAAAGCATGTTTATGACCTCCCGCGATTTACGGGATGAAAATCTGAAAATGAATCTAACGGGATTTGTAATAATATTGATATTTCTTCTGCAGAGTATCTTCCGTCAGCAAGAAGTTTTTTTGCATCTTCAATGGCTTTTGCTTCTTTTCCATCTTCAAAAGCTTCTTCCTGTTTTACGGCAATGTCCATTTTATAATCATATTTTGCACAAAGCATGTTTATGACCTCCCGCGATTTACGGTCAAGATACTCTTTAAGAATATCCTGCTTCATTGCTGTTTCTATTGCCTTCCTAAATGAACTTTTTGGAAACCTTTTGTTGTAAGTGCGTTCTACAATCTCAATGAACTGGCAATACTCCTTTAAAATATCACACTTTCCGGCAATCGGCAACATTGCAGGATCGGTGCAGTTTTTAACTTTTACGACAAGTTCCAGTTTACTACCGTCTTTTTCATAAAAAGCATCAGATAACCGAAGCTCCTGTTCCTGCGGTAATTTATCTTTTCCTACATAAACAACATAAAAGTCCGGATTCGGAATCTTATATACTTTTTCAGCATAGCGTTTTTTTGACGGTACGATTCCTTCGTAGATTCGAGTTACATATTCAAGGCACCGGAACGGCATATTATTGTTGATTGTAGACTGATGTTCAACCAGAACAATAAGTTTTCCGTCAATTTCCCAGCTTACATCGTTGTTATAGGTTTTATACAAAGTCTGTTCTATAACTTTGCGTTCAAGTTTAACGTCTTCCAGTTTGTAATCACTTCCTGAAAGAGCATTGTACAAATCCAGAAAATTTTTCTTACCGTCACGGTCAGAACCGAATAAATCTGTGAATACAGAATCCTTGTACTTTCTGTTTCTGAAAATCATGTGGAGTTCCTCCAGCAACTAAAAAGATTTCATACCTTATCTATTGTCGCGGAAATGAAAAACATGAAATGATTTGAGAAATTTATTAAGAAAGTTGCTCTGCGGGTCCCAGCAACGGGAAAAAAATTAAGGAATCTCCCTGCTTCCTGTTAAGTCGCAGTGGCTATCGCCAATGGAATTCCAGCAGGGGTCCCCTTAATTTGGTTTTCCCTGCGTCCCACAGAGCAATTTTCTTGAATAAATTATTGTTTTGGAAACTCGATAATATAACAGGATGCCAGCTCATATGGGTAGCTTGTGCATTTGTTAAGAATATTCAAAAAAACAGCGCGACGGTTTTGAAATCCTCACACTTGACTGGGAGCTGTTTTTTTGAATTAGCTGAATTATTCGCAGCGTAGCTACCAGCGATTCTGGGGTGACAGGGGCGGCTTGCGCGCTTTTTAAATGCGGTTTAAAAAAGCAAAAAGTACAGTAAGTGCAGCTAAAAAAATAAGATTCATAACCGTAAAAATGAGCATGTAATTTTTTCTGCTTGTTCGTGCAATTTCAGACTTATTATACAGTTTATACGAAATAAGGCTTGCCAGGGATGCTACTAAGGTTCCAAGTCCGCCTATATTTACCCCAAGCAGCAAAGCCTTTTTATCCATACAAAACGGTTCGAGCAAAAGTGCAGAAGGCACATTGCTTATAATCTGACTTGAAATTAAACTTGTTATAAATTCGTTACCGTCAACTACAAAGTGCAGAAAATTATCTATGAATTCAATCTTTCCTATATTTCCAGAAAAAATAAAGAATGCGCAGAATGTTAAAAGCAGCATATAATCAACCTGCAAAAGCAGTTTCCTGTCTGCAAAAAATACACACAGTACAATTATGGCTGTAAGCAAACCGGCAGGAATTATACGCAGTACACAAAGAATACAAAGCACAAATAAAACCGAATAAATAAATAATTTTAGTTTTATGTTTTTTATCTCAGAAGCAGAGTCAGATTTTTCGGCTGTAAAACCGTCTGTTTTTACGGCTTTTATTGCAAACGTAAAAATAACAAGCAGGACAAGAGATAAAAAAGTATACGGCAGAAGAATAAGTGTAAAATCTTTTACACTTATATTCATCTGTGTATATAAGAATAAATTCTGCGGATTTCCCAGGGGAGTGAGCATGCTGCCAAGATTTGCCGCAATTGTTTCCAAAACAATTATAAAAGCTGCCTCTTTTTCGCATTTCAGATTAGAAAGAATAAGAATCGTAAACGGGACAAACGTAATCAGGGCAACGTCGTTTGTAATAAACATGCTTGATAAAAAGCAGCACAAAATAAGTGATAAAGAAATTGAGCGCAGACTTTTCATTTTTCTGCAAAGGAAGTTTGCACAAACAGTAAACACCTCGCAGGACTTAAAACCTGCAACAACCGTCATAAGCGAAAACAGAATAAATAAAACACGAAAATTTAAATAGCCGATATATTCAGCACTTGGCGGAACAAAAAAAGCTGAAACGGCAGCCGCTATTGCAGCAATAACCAGAACCTTTTCTTTTTTAACAAAAGCCTTTAATGCATTAATCATGTTTTTATTATAGTAAGAATTGATAATAAATTCAAAACCGGTATGATTCCGCAGGGCAAAGTTCTGGCAGCAATGTAAGTTTACCTGCGCACTTTCCGTGCGCACATTTGCCCAAAAAAACGTGCCGTGCTATATTATGCGCATGGTAAATACTTCGCAGAAACCTGGCTTGCCGACTGACAGTACCGATTCAGGGATTGCGGCGGCAAACGAAGTTGTTGAAAAACTTGTAGAAGATATAAAACTCGGCAAATCTGAAGGGCGCAGGATTTTTCTTGTTGGCGATTCTACCGTAAGCCCGTTCAAAGATGATTTTTATATTCCGCGCAACGGCTGGGGCATGAAAATGCAGGATTATATCGAACGAAGTAAAGCGGAAGTAGTTAATCTTGCAATTTCGGGTCGCAGTTCAAAAAGCTTTCTAATAGAAAAGAATTACAAGGTTTTAAAAGAGTTTATAAAAAAAGATGATTATCTGATTATAGGTTTTGGCCACAATGACGAAAAACTTGAAGAAGCCCGCTATTCAAATCCGAATCTTTTAAAAAACGAGGAAGGCGGGTTTCAGAATTATCTTTACGAATATTATATAAAACTTGCCCGTTCGGCTGGGGCAATTCCTGTTTTGTGTACGCCGATTGTTCGCCGGCCTGTTAACGGAAATTACAGCGGAATGTACGTGCATGTAACAAAAACTGAAAATGTGAGCTTTCCCGGCGGCGACTATCCGCGGGCAATAAGGCTTTTGGCAGCTGATGAAGGTGTTCTTTTAGTTGATTTAACAAAGATAACAAAATGTCTTTACGAAAAGCTTGGCCAGAGCGAAAATAAAAAGCTTCTTTCTGCAAAAAGCGAAAAAGATGAAGATTTAGACATGACTCATTTAAATGCGTATGGGGCATCAGTAGTTGCAAAGATTGTATGTGAAAAAATTGCAGAACAGGACAGCGTTTTTGCAGGTTTGCTTAGCAAGTCTGCTGGCAAATCTGCTTAGAAAGACTTCATAATGGAGAAATAAAATGATTAAAGCTGAAATTGAAGATAAAGAATTGATTACTCATCTTGGTCAGATTGAAAAAGACGGGATGACCGTTTTTGTAATGGCTGACGGACTTTTCCGCGGAGCTTTTTATAATGGAACACAAATGATTAATCAGATGCGTGCAAATCATCATTTAGGAATTCTTGAAACCATGGTTTTAGGTCAGGCAACCCTTTGTGCCGCGCTTTTAATTCCTATGATGAAGGGCAAGGAGCACATTACTTTTAAATATGATACAAATGGTCCTGCGGCAGGTTTTTCTGTAGAAGCGGACAGCACAGGCTATGTACGCGGTCATCTGTTTCAGAATCCTATTCCGATTGAAAAGCCTCTGGAAAACTGGGATTTATCTCCTTTTTTTGGTGAAGGAACTGTAACTTTAAGCCGGATTACAGAAGGTGCTAAAGTCCCGCAGACTGGAACAACAGAAATAAAATTCCGCAATATCGCAAAAGATTTATCCTGGTATTTTGCACAGTCAGAACAGGTAAATACGGCTTTTAACACAAGCATTCAGTTTGACAGGCAGGGCAGGGTAATAGGAGCAGGCGGATTGTTCTTACAGGCTGTTCCCTATTCAGGCGGAAAAATAACTTCATCAGACGGACTTATTGGACGTTCTGCACAGACTTCCGACAGCGGAAAATTAAGCGACAAGGATTATGATATTTTATGCCAGAAAGTTGAAAACGCATTTTCTGCGATGCCTTCAATCGGTAACTGGTTTGCCGAAAAAGGAACAAGAGAAGATGTAATTTACGGACTGTTCCGGGAATTCAAGCCTGCTGCCGTGCTTGAACGCGATGTTATTTTTAACTGTCCGTGCAGCGCAGAGCGGTTTGCAGAATCCATAAAAGCAATGGGTAAAGCCGAAGTAGAAGATATCATTAAAAATGATTCAGACCCGCTGGAAGTTACGTGCCACAACTGCGGTTCGGTTTATAAAATCACCAAGGATATGCTGAAATAAATCGTCTTAATATACGCTCTTGAAAAACAGGGCGAATTTACGATACTATTGTATACAAAAGTTATATGCTTCTGGCGTAAGGATGAATTGCCATCGTGAAGTGTCTGGAAGAATTGTTTCTTCCAAAAATGAACCGCGCGCCTGGGTTCAATTTTTCTTTTTTGGGGGAAATTATGTCTACACCAATTGAAAACTACCTTGCTATGTGCAACGGTAAACCGAATCCGGCAATGCTTGCGTATGTTGCAAATCTTCAGCAGGTTGCAGCAGTTGGCCCTGATATTGCAGCCTCTATTGTAAATGAACTTGAAAATCAGCGCTCTCATCTTAAATTAGTTGCAAGCGAAAATTATTGTTCGCTCAGCGTTCAGTCAGCAATGGGAAATCTTCTTACAGACAAATACGCAGAAGGTTATCCTGAACACCGTTATTATGGCGGTTGTGTAAATATCGACGCTGTTGAAAATGTAGCAGCGCACGAAGCTGAAGCACTTTTTGGTGCTGATTATGCTTACGTTCAGCCACATTCCGGTGCAGATACAAACCTTGTAGCTTACTGGGCAATTCTTAGTGCAAAGGTTGAAACTCCAACTCTTGAAGAACTTGGCGTAAAATCTTTGAATGACCTTACAGACGAACAGTTTGACGCTCTCCGCAAGAAGTTCGGTAATCAGAAGCTAATGGGACTTGATTATTCTTGCGGCGGTCACTTAACACATGGTTATAAAATGAATGTTTCTGCCCGCATGTTTGAAAGCCATCCTTACGGAGTTGACCGCGAAACAGGCTTACTTGACTACGATGCAATTGAAAAACAGGCTATGGAAGTTAAGCCTTTGATTCTTCTTACAGGTTTTTCTGCTTATCCGCGCAAAATCAACTTTAAGCGCTTCCGCGAAATTGCAGACAAATGCGGAGCAGTATTAATGGTAGATATGGCACACTTTGCAGGTCTTGTTGCAGGTAAAGTTTTCACCGGTGATTATGATCCTGTAAAATGGGCAGACATTGTTACAACAACAACACACAAAACATTGCGCGGTCCTCGCGGTGCCATGATTCTCTGCAAGAAAGAATTTGCTGACTACGTAAACAAGGGATGCCCTATGGTTTTGGGCGGACCTCTCGGTCATATCATGGCTGCAAAGGCAATTGCATTTAAAGAAGCACGTACTCCAGAATATCAGGCTTGGGCACATCAGGTTGTAAAAAACGCTCAGGCCCTGGCAGAAGGCTGCAAGAGCTTTGGAATGCCGCTCCAGACTGGCGGAACAGACAATCACCTTATGCTTGTAGACGTTACAGGCTACGGTTTGACAGGTAAACAGGCAGAAGCTGCTTTGTTCAAATGCGGTGTTACAGCAAATGCAAACGCCCTTCCTTACGATAAAAACGGTGCATGGTGGACTTCAGGAATCCGCATTGGAACACCAGGTCTTACAACACTTGGCATGAACGAAGAAGACATGAAGGAAGTTGCTTCAATCATTGATTACGTTCTTAAAAATACAAAGCCAGGCCTTACAAAAGAAGGAAAGCCTGCAAAAGGAAAGATTGAAATTTCTGACGATGCAGTAAGTGCTGCACGTGCTCGCGTAAACAAACTGCTCGGAGCTCATGTGCTTTATCCGGAATTGGATTTAGCCTTCTTGAAAAAAGAGTTTGTAAAAGCCTAAATAAATTAAGGAGGGCGGGGAACCGCCCTGCGCGCAAGCCTCCTCACTTTGCCTGCTTATAGCAGTCAAGTTGCGGTGTCTTGCGCTACCCACCCTGCGGGGGCGGAACAATTCTGCAACAAGTGCCCCCGCAACGCCCCTGTAATATTTGTAAACCCGCGGTTTTTTTTTAATTCCCCACGATGCTATAACCTGCCGTTTATGCTATAATCCAACTAAATGAATAAAACTGAATTGCACGAATCAATTATAAATAATTCTCAAATAACGTTTGCACGAAGCGGCGGCAAGGGCGGCCAAAATGTTAATAAAGTAAACACAAAAGTCTGCCTCCAGCTTCCTGTTTCTGCCATTTGCGGAATTACGGAAGAAGAGCGCTCTCGCCTAAGAATAAAACTTGCTTCCATTATAAATGCACAGGATTGTCTTTATATAAATGTAGATGACGAGCGCTTTCAGGAACTGAACCGCAAAATCGCCTTCGCCCGCCTTGAAAACCGCATCGTTCAGGCTCTTGTAATCCCCAAAAAACGAAAACCCACCAGGCCAACTAAGGCAAGCAAAGAACGTAAACTGAAGCTAAAAAAGATTCGCTCAGACTTGAAAAAGAGCAGGAATATACAGTCCACCCAAATGACATTATGATGATGTTTAAGGCAAATTACACTGTAAATGATGGCTTACTAGGCAGGTTGCCTAGTAAATTGCCTAGTAAATTGCCTAGTAATCTTGAAATTACATATAAAGCAATTTGTGAAAATAATCAGGCTTCAAATAAAGAATTAGCTGTTCAGACAAATCAGTCTGAAAGAACAATTCGTAATCATACTTCTAAGCTAAAAGAATTGAATTATATTAAACGCATTGGCTCTGATAAATCAGGATATTGGGAAATCGTAGAAAACAGATAATTCGTCCGTTACAGCGGACTAATTGTTAGAAAGAAAACTAATTCGACAGTCACGACTGGCGAATTATATTCCAATGCTTCAATGCATTCACTCCCGAATCTGTGTCATTATTCAGGCGTATAATAAAGCTAGTTAAGTTTACCTGCGGTACGAGCTAAGTTTACCTAATTCACTAGCTAACTTTGCCTAATACACTAGGTAAGCTTACCTAATGAAGTAGCTAAACTTACCTTACAAATTAGGTAAATTGACCTAGTATCTAAGGTAAACTTAGCTTAAATAAAAATATTGCCGTATATGAACTCATTTATTGCCGTAAAACCGCCGTTGTATACAACAGTTCGACAAAAATATTAAGATATGCTAGAATAACTCTGTTACCGCAAATATGCGGCAACAAATTCAAAGTTCGCGAAGCGTCCGTGCATTCGTGAAATTCCGGATTGGTAAAAAAGGGGAGATTGTATGACAGAATTACCTGAAATTTTTAAAAAGATTCGTGATATCGGTATCATGCCGGTTATCAAATTGGACAAAGCAGAAGATGCTGTTCCTCTTGCTAAAGCATTAAGCGCAGGCGGAATCCCATTGGCAGAAATTACTTACCGCTCATCTGCTGCAGAAGCTGCAATCAAGGCTGTTTCTAAAGAATGTCCTGATATGCTCGTAGGAGCTGGAACTGTTACAACAGTTGAACAGGCAAAAAGCGCAATTGCAGCCGGTGCAAAATTTGTTCTGGCTCCAGGATTTGATCCTGAAGTTGTAGACTATTGTCTTTCTAAAAAAGTTCCAATGATTCCTGGTGTTGCAGATGCATCTCAGGTAGAAGCTGCTATTGCAAAAGGCCTTAAAGTTGTAAAGCTTTTCCCGGCTTCAGTTGTTGGAGGTCCTGATATGCTCAAGGCTCTTGCAGGTCCTTTTGCAGACATGATGTTTGTTCCGACTGGTGGAGTAAACACAGAAAACGTTGTTGATTATGCAAAACTTCCGAACGTTCTTGCAGTTGGCGGTTCATGGATGGTAAAAACAGACATGATCAATGCCGGAAAATGGGACGAAATTACAGCTAACTGTAAGGAAGCCGTAAAGGTTCTTCAGGGCTTCAAGTTTGCCCATATGGGTATGAACGCTACAGAAGACAATCCAGCAGAAGCAATTTCTGAAAAGATTGCGATTTTCGGTTTGCCTTCAAAACCGGGCAACAGTTCAATTTTCAATGCCGCTGATATTGAAATTATGCGCAAGAATGGCCGCGGAGTTCACGGACATGTTGGAATCCGCTGTGCAAACGTTGACCGCTCACTTGCTTATCTTGCTCAGTTCGGTTTCAAGCCGGTTGAAGAAACTATGACACACATCATAAAAGACGATCCGAACTCTCCATTGAAGTTCTGCTATCTTTTGCCGGAAATTAACGGCTTCGCCTTCCATCTTGTAAGATACTAATTAATTTTAGATTTTAAGGACGAAAAGCAACGGGGCCTGACACTTACTCAGTGTCAGGCCCCGTTGTTTACATATAGTCTTTCATGCCTGTGTTATTTTGTATTTAGGGTCGCCAGATTCACGCCCCATGATAGTCAATTAAGGTAGTTACCTTAAGCGGTGCAAGAGCTTCCCTGAATTTCAAATCCGGAAGACCTATAACGCCAAAACATTCAACGACGTTTCCGCCGCCCTGTTTAATAATGTTGTTACCGGCTTTAAAAGTTCCGCCGGTTGCAATTAAATCATCTACTAAAAGATAGTTAAAACCTTTTTTAATGTCGGTTTTATGAGCTTCAATTGTAGCTGTTCCGTATTCAAGTGAATAAGAACAGGTGTATGTTTCGCCAGGCAACTTGCCTTTTTTGCGGATTAAAAGCAGCGGAATGCCAAGTTTTTCTGCCAAAGGAGCAGCAAAAATAAAACCGCGTGATTCTATAGCAGCAATTGCATCGAGCTTTGCGTCTTTGTACAAGTCAACCATTCTGTCGATGCAGAACTTAAATGCATCAGGATTTACAAGAATACTGGTGATGTCATAAAAAAGGATTCCAGGCTTTGGGAAATCTGGAACCCGACGGATTGCTTTATCCAAATCTTCTAAAGAAAACATAACTTAAAAATAATATAACGGTAGCACTTACATGTCAAGCCACGGTGCGGTATGTAAAGTTCGTCGCTATTTTACTATTTCCCAGTGACCGCCTTTGTCTCCGCCAATACGAATGATAACTTTCATATCCCGCAGTCTAGCCATATTCTTATTAATATGAATCCTTGAAATTCCAACTATCTCGGCTAGTTCAGTTTGTGTAATATACGGATTTGTTTTTAGTATTTCAAGAATCTTCTTCTGCGTTTCTGTAACCTTTTCTGTAACCTTTTCAGGGGAATTATTTATTTTCTGTACAGATTTCAGACCTCTTTCTTCATTATATTTGATATGGCAGTATCTGTTTTTAAGCTCATTGGATTCTCCGAGTAGCAGATTACGGAAGAACTTTTCCAGAAACTCAGTATTCATGTAGATGCCTTTGTTCATGTTCGTATAATTTGCACGAACCAGAGCATTGCGAAAATACCAGCTGTTCTTTTCAAATGGTTCATTGTTTACTTCAAAGCCGAGAGAATTAAGATATTTGATTGTAAATACAGCGGTAGTACGGGTATTTCCATACGCCGCTTCGCGTCGTTTGCGTAATTGGAAATTATTGACGTTTGTGCCTTACGGCACATAGGCATCTCCAAACGGATGAATCTGCCAGATATTTGCAATAAATCGTGTAAGCTGTTTTACAGCTTCTTCGAAAATAGTCAATACAATAAAGCCAAGAGATACTTCGGCTAACTTTTTTTATCTTAATATTCGATTGTAATAGTTAATTTTAATTCACATTGAAGATTTTTTTTCGGTATGATTCACAATTCTATTGTAAATATATAAGTTTACATTTTTATAATATCACACATTAAGTAAAATGCACTTTTCATCGGTAATAAACGAATTGTTTAATACCTCATATTCTGATAAAAGTACGACATCTGCATGAATATTATAAATTGAAAAAACAATATCCTTAATTCTGTTTCGCAAAACTATTGCTTGCTTAAGTAAAGAATTGTTCTTATAAACAAGAAGGATATCAATATCATTCGGTCTATCAGAATATCGCGCAGAACCAAATAAATAAAACTTAAATAATTCTTTATTATTGATTTCTTTTCTTAATTCTATAATTAAGGAATTTATTTCCATCATAGTTTAATGCACCATAAAATTCTTTATAGGTAAATAATGCAACTTCTCGATCCTTAGCCATTTTTTTTGCATCTAAAGTATAAGAATTCCAAACACTCATAGTTAGTATTACATTTAAATCTTTATATTCTTCTGTATTAAGATACTCATAGACATCTGCTTCTGAAACAATATAAATATTTGTTAATAATACATTTAATATTTCTCCTGTTGTTTTAGTAATTCGATAATAAATATCCGATACTTTTTCAACTTCAGAAACACAATCATGATGATTCATTCCTTCTACAAATTTATCAATAGATTCTTTGCGAGGTATTTTTTCATATCTAGGATTTGAATCTGGCATACTTTCTATTCTCCTAAGATTGATTGAAATAATTCTTTTGGAAAAAGAGGTACATTTGCTCTTTTTTCATCCGTAAGATGATTTATCTCAAATGAATGTACATGGTCTTCATATAATGAAATAAGTTCAACTTCATTGGTTTTCAATAATTCTTTATTTACTTTTAGTAATTGCAACATTTCTCGATTATTTGGAATTATTTTTGATATTACATAGTCATCCCATGAATCTTTTCTATCATCAATAGAAATAGATTCTCTTTCTTTTGTTGGACCATAAGTCTTATAATAATAGTTATTACTTGAATTTAGTTCTAATATCTTCGAAACAAACTCTTCTCGATTTTTGCAAGTATATTTACTAGAAAAAAGTGTTACCACTTTATTTTCATGTTCTGTTTTCCATAATAATAATCTATCTCTAGTATATTCTGATGGTGCTTTATCAATAATAGAATGACAGTTTGGACATAGAAGCAATATATTATCCGGAGAATCAATGTCTCCCACAATTTTTTCATTACTTCGAGGCCCCTTATCACCTACAGGTATAATATGAGCAGCTTGCTCTATATCAATAAATGTTTTTTTTGTAAAAAACACAAATAAATCTTTATTGCAATCTGGATTTTCGCAAAATCCTCCTGACCTTGCTAAAAGATATTTTAATGTCTGTGCTGGAAGTTTCTTTCTTTTCATATCTTACAGCTCTCCTTTAAACGCTCGTGCTAATATTGATTTTTTTAGCAGAGCGATTTTTGTCTAGGACGGTTTGTACGGCTTCTTTGCCACAGGATTCTTGTTTTTCATGTTATTGAATAATCATATCATAACTTTTTTACTATTTAAAATAAAACCTGTATTACAAAAAAGGGACGTTAATCAGAAATCATTGTTTAGAAATCAACAAGCGGATGTGCTATGTTAATAAATCGCGTTTTGCTACCGTGTACTCATTCCTAAAAAATCAGAAAGACGGAGCGGGGCGGGCTTGAAAATGCAATTGCAAGTCGGGGCGAAGCCTGTGACTTCGCGAAAAACTTTCGGATTTTTGAATTGCCCAAAATTCAAGTTTTTGAAACAATACTTGCCTTAAAAATTGCTCTGTGGGACGCAGGGAAAACAAATTAAGGGGGATCCTGCTGGAATTTCATTGGCGATAGCCACTGTGGTACAACAAGAAGCAGGGGGATTCCTTGATTTTTTTCCCGTTGCTGGGACCCGCAGAGCAATTTTATGTCAATTTCTTTGACAAGTCGGCATTTGGGCTATTTGATACTGCCGAGGCTGCGTGAAATATACAGCCTCGGTTTGTTTTATATCACCCTGTTTTCTACCTGGGCGTATTTGGCAAGTTTTTTCATCATTTCGTCAAATGTTTCTGGTAGAAGAGCCTGTTCGCCGTCGCTCAATGCCTTTTCAGGATGATTGTGAACTTCAATTTCAAGTCCGTCACAGCCTACTGCGATTGCTGCCTGTGCAAGGGTAGGAATCATCCAGCGTGTACCGCAGGCATGGCTCGGGTCAATTACAACCGGCAGGTGGCTTACTCTTTTTAAGTACGGTACGATAGAAAGGTCAAGGCAGTTTCTTGTGTAGTTGTCAAAAGTGCGGATTCCGCGTTCGCAAAGAATTACGTTTTCATTTCCGCTTGCCATAATGTATTCGGCAGACATTAAAAACTCTTTTACGGTTGCACTCATTCCGCGTTTTAAAAGAACAGGTTTCTTTGTTTTTCCAAGTTCCTTTAAAAGGTCAAAATTCTGCATGTTGCGTGCACCAACCTGAATTACGTCAACATCGTTAAAAAATTCCAGCTGACGGGCATCCATAACTTCCGTTACGATTGGAAGACCAGTTTCTTTTTTTGCTTCAAGAAGGAAATCGATTCCCTGTTTGCCAAGTCCCTGAAAGCTGTATGGAGAAGTTCTCGGCTTAAAAGCTCCTCCACGTAAAAATCTTGCACCTGATTTTTTTACAAGCTTTGCAATTTCTATAATCTGCTCTTCGCTTTCAACTGAACAAGGTCCTGCCATAACTCCGATTATTCCGTTGCCGATTGTGCAGGAATTTACGCCTTTCTGTCCTGCTCCGCATTCAATGACAGTATCTTCCGGATGGAATGAGCGGCTTGCCATTTTGTACGGGGCACTTACACGCTGAACGCTTTCTACGGCATCGTTGTTGGCAACGTTTTCTGTTTCGATTTTAGAAGTGTCGCCTAAAAGTCCGACGATTGTTGTGCTTTCACCCTGTGAAAGATGAATGCCAAAGCCTTTCTGCTTCCAGCTGTCAACGAATTGCTCGATTTTGTCTTTTGAAAGTCCTTTTTTAAGAATAATAATCATTTTTCAACTCCTTTGTTTTGTGGCGTAATTTTTTTGTGCGCCTTTTCTGTTTTGCTTTGTGCATCTGCGGCCGGCCTTGCCGTTTTCTGCCTGAAGCAAAAAAAAAAGGAACTCCGCAGAGTTCCTTTTTCTTGTATCTGTATGTATTTCTACATTACTTACACATTACCGAACCTGCGGGCATTTTTGAGAGAACCAATAATAGCTATAGTAAGAGTAAACCAACGATGCGCTGTTGCTTTTAAGCTGAGAATTGATTTTGTCTGCCATACAGGTAGTGTTTTTCATATATGCTTAATTCTAAACAGTATTATTAAAAAAAGTCAATAGTTGATAGCCGAATAAAAAGAAAAAGGCTTCCATGGATGGAAGCCTGAACGCGAGTTTTGTAAAAACTCGCAGAATTGATTTTACAGGAGGTAAAATCAATTCCAGTCTCTTTGGATATATGTTGCTTTAGGACGTGCCGTTATGTCTACACGTCGGTTCTGGGCACGTCCTTCTGGTGTGTTATTATCCGCAATCGGCTGGCTGCTTCCGTAGCCCTGGAAGCTGAAAAGTTCATGTTTAACGCCAAAGTTTTCAAGTGCCTGAATAACCGAACGGGCACGTTCTATAGAAAGTGTTAATTCACCCTGAGGCCGTCCGACAGAGGCTGCGTGACCTTCAACTAAAATCGTAAATTCATTTGCCTGTGTAATTTCGTTCAGCATGGCAGCAATTTTGGCAATTCTTGTGCTTTCTTCCGGCAACAGAATAGAAGAATCAGCATAGAATTTTAAATCAACCTGGAAAAGAATTCCCTTGTATGTATCTTGAATCGTAAGATCTTTAACCTTGTCTTTGTAAAGCAGTTTTTGAACTGCATTCCATGCCGTGTAATATAAATCATCTTTTACAGGAACAGAAACATCGTATACCAGATTTTTCTTATCCAGAAGAATTACAACTTTTCCCTGTTCCAGAAGTTTTTTATTTTCAGGTATTGTAAGAATTTTTAAAGCATCTTTTGCAGAAATAACGGGGTCTGTTCTTGTCTGCCCGTAAACCTTTCTTGCAAGAATTCTAAGAGGATCTTTTCCGGCGCGTTCAATACAGTTTTGTTCGTCTTCAGAAAATGCATAGGCTATTATACTGTCTGATTTTGCCTTGTCAGGATTCATCATGTTGCGTTCATAGACAAGATTCATCTGTTCATCCCAAATCTTTGGGAAAAAGCACGGAACAGCTTCATCTGATAAAAATTCTCCCTGGACGGGAAGTTTTCCGCGTGCATCAATTATTATTCCTGAATATTCTCTTGAAGGAACAATTTCAATCGGTGTTTTTGCAGAATACGGAACGTGATGTTTTATCATAAGAGATGAAAGGTTTCTTAAATTCATCGTGTGGTTTGTTTTCATTATAGAAGAACTTTCTGTAAAAAAGCCCGGTGTTCTTTTTCCGTCTTCTATTAAACTGGCAATTTCTTCAAGCGTTATATTGTGATTTAGAGCAAGGTCGCCAAGGTTAGTTGAAGAATCTACGGCAAGAGATAAAAGCTGGTCTTTTATAAGTTTCGGCATTTCAAGTGAAATACGGTCAAGTGCGGAATTTTTCCCTGAAGGCATAGGAATATTTGCTTTTTCTACATTAAAAAGAACCTGCGATGAAAATTCCTGAGTTGTCCAGTCAACTTTACTGCTGGAAGTTATCAGAGGTTTTTCTGAAGCTTGAGAAAAAACAGCGGATACAGAAAGAACTGCGGCCGCAAAAATAGCTGTAAACTTATAATTCATTTTTATACCTTGCTCTGAAAATTTGCGTGCAAAAATTATGCGAGTATTCTTCTTTTAGATTATCGGTTGGATTTAATATAAATTTGAGCAGCTTCTTTCATTCCTTTGGGAAGACGCAACTTATAGCCTTTTTCAGGTGGAGTTATTCCGTATAGCAAAGAAGGATTAAGTTCTTCAAGTATTTTTAAATCGATTCGGAGTTCAGAAGAAAGAATGCGAAGCGCTACCTGAGAATCTGTTTCTATATAATCAAACAAAAAACTATGCGGATTTACAGGCCTGCCGTTTTTGTCTTTTGCGGTCGGTAAATCAATTTTGTAATATTGCGTATTTTCGCATAAATCTGCAATGGCAAGCAGCTTTGGAATATAGCGTTTTGTGTGTTCCGGGATAAGGTTTGTTTTTGCAACATCCCAAAATGTTATTTTAGTCTTCGCTGGTTTTGATGTTGCAGGCGTTGTTGTCGCAGCATAAGTTGATGGCGAAGATGGTGTTGCCACACCCGGAGTTGATTGTGCTGGCGTTGTTGTCGCCACCTGCGCGTTCTTTTTTTCTATTGCAGCAATAGCCCTTTTCATGGCTCCTGCTCCGCAGTTGTACGCAGCAATCGCTAAAAGCCAGTCGCCGAAAAAATTGTAATTGTCCTGAAGCTTTTTTAATGCTGCGTCTGTTTCTTTCCATGGATCTAAGCGTTCGTCAATCCATTCGTTTACGGTTAAAAAAGGATGGATGCTGTTCATCATAAACTGCCACATTCCGACGCCTTTGCCGTCTTTTGAGCGCGCAGAAGGTTTGTATTCTGATTCAATTACCGGGATATATTCTATGGCAGAAGGCATGTTGAATTCTTTTAGTTTTGCCCGTACATAAAGACGGTAGTTTTCACCTTCTTCAAGAATAAGCTTAAGTTTTTTCTGCCCGAACGGTTTTAAAAATTCTGTGCGGTAAGGCTCTGTTTCTTTTCGTTCTGTGCCTTCCAGATCAATTTTTATATAGGCGGCAGTAGATGAGGAAGTGACCGAGGATTTTTCAGTTGCAGAGACGTTTTTCCCGGGGGATATTGTAGTCGCCGATGTTACGCCTGGTATGGCGGCGTTTGCGATAATAAAAGCAAGAAGCGGAATTACAGTTTTTCGCCGAAATAAATGCCAGCCCATTCCCAACGTCCGTGAATTTCTGGATCTGCAGGAAAATTAACTTTCCTGAAATAAAGGTACCATACGGAAATATACTGACTCCAGCCTGTTGTTCTTAAATAAGCTTCGTTAGGTGTTGAACTGTCGTCAAGCGTTGCATTGTAGCGGATTCTGTTGCCGCGCATAAAATTCTGCATTGAAAAAACTTCCTGGGAACCTGTTGCAGAACGATCCTGATTCCAGTTGATTGTAAAGAAATTGACTTTTGCACGGTATTTGTCCAAAGAACGCCAGTCGTAACGGTTTATGGCTTTTTTAATGGCAGATTCAATTGCAGAAAGACTTTCAAAAGTCCAGTCTTTAGGAGAATTATTAAAGTCTACAAGCTGACGGGCATTTGCATATGCATCCGGCGCACCGGCAATTTGAATAGTCTGTGCGTCAGGCTGTTTTAAAAACTGAGAATGTGCATTCAGCGCAAGAACCCATTCGCCTTCTTTTTCATATTCAAAGGCAAGACGTTCATAAAGTTCCGTAGTACTTACGTTTGAAGGAAATCTGTTTATAAGTTCGTTAAAATACTTTATACGGTTTGCAGGTGTTGTACTGATTTTTATAAGCTGCCTTAAACACTGAAAATGAATAGACTGTCCTTTTACCGTAATATCTGCATAATTTTTTAAAATTCGGTCAAAATAATATTCAGCAATAGGATAAGCATCGTTTTCCACATAAACCAAAGCCGTAATATAAAGCCAGTAGGTATTGTAAATATCTTCCGGATGACGTTCGATCCAGTCAGTTAAAAAAAGAACAAGCTGGTCATAATCTTTTTGAGTAAACAGAATGTTTGAAATGCTGTTGATTACAGAATAGCGGCTTTCTCGGTCAAGCGAAGAACTGTTCAATAATGTTTGAAGCTGCTTCTGCATTTCCTGCTGCTTTTTTTTAGCATAATTTGATTTATTAAAACTGCATGAACTGAAGAGTATACAGAAAAGAAATGCGGCAAGAATCCTGAAGAAAATTCGCTTTTCAAACTTCATAGAAAAGAATTTATCATAGACATTAGTTATGCGCAAGCGCATTTACCGGTGGTATATTTATTGAATGCGACATTGATAATCGTTATAATTTAGATATAATAGAGAAACGAATAGAACTATTTCGCCAATGCCACGGGAGATAATATGAATAAAAAAACAACGTTATTGCTGCATATTTCACTTGCATTCGGAATCGTGTTCATTTTATCAGGAATTGTTCTTCTTCTGGCTTCCTATGCCAGTTCGGAAAACGTTTCTTTTTCAATTTCTTCTATTGTTTTACTGGCACTTGGGGCTGTAAGCTTGTTTTTAAGTCTTGCAATTACACGGCGTACTTTTTTCCTTTACCTTGGTTTAAATCTTTGTTTTGGCGGAATTCTTTCTATTATACTTTCTTTTTCTCTGTTTAATTTAACCTTCCATAAAATCTGGCCGATCGGAATGATTTTCAGCGGAGTAACGCTTTTCCCATGCGGATATTTCAGTTTTCATAAATGCAAAAAGTCTTATATTTTCCCTTCAGTTGTATTAACTCTGCTTGGCCTGCTGTTCAGTTTATTTTCCTTTGACGTAATTACAGAATCTTTTTCTAAAATTGTAACTTTATGGTGGCCAATTGCCCTTATAGTTTTGGGTTCAGTTTTAATTACTGTTTTTGTTATTCAGAAAAAAAATCAGGCTTCATTTCCGTTCATTAACGATGATGAAGAACTTGACTATTACGTTGGTTCAGGAGACGAATTGTGAAAGATCTGCCTTTTAAAAGGCAAATTCAGTTTCTTACATTTATATTTTTTATTCTCTTCCTGTTTGATTTTAATCAGTTACATGCCGAGGTCTTTTTGTCTTCCGGGGCAGATTATGTTTTAGAATATGCTCTTACGGATTCTGCTGATAATTCAGGTGTTTCAGGCGCACCGGGTATTACGGGAATTACAGATATTTTAACCATGCCCGGCGTTACGGTAGCAAAATCTGCAAAAAGTTCAAAAAGTTCCAAGTCCAAAAAATCCAAAAAAAACGAAGAAGTACCAAAGACAGAAGAACCTTCCGACGATGATTTTGTAGAAGATCCTAATGCCGTGCGGCTGAATGTTCCTAAAAAATATGTTTCTACTTTTTTCCGCGGGATTTCAGAAAACATAATAAAACAGATTGAACTTGGTACACCGGATTCTATTGTTGCGGCCGTTAATATGCTTAAAAAACCGGGTAATGATTATACGGAAGCTGAAAAAACATTGTTTTATGTTGCAGACGGAATAATGCGTATTGTATGGCCTACGGAAAAACGCAACTGGGAAGTTTATTCGCTTGCACAGGATAATGCCTATGCAGGAGCGGTAAATTCTGCGGAAAAAGGTGTTTACGATTTTAGTACAGGCGACATGGATTTTTTAACGCTTACACTTCCTTCGCTTGTTCTTCTTACAAACAATTCACGCAATGATTATTATACCGTTGCCCAGAATTCTTTGCTTCTGGCTGTAAAGATAAATGAAGACTCTGTTCTTGCAAATTACCTTTTGGGTGTTTTATATACCCGCATGCAGCAGAGTGAAGCGGCTCAGATGTATCTAAGAAAAGCCTGGGAATCTTCTAAGAATTATTTGCAGACTTCTTATGCCTATGCAGAAAATCTGTATGGTAACGGCCAGTTCCGGCAGGCAGCAGAAATTGCAGAAAGTCTTGTTTCTTTTTATCCAAAGGACATAAATCTTTTAAAACTATGCGCTAAAACAATGTTTGCACAAAAACGCTTTCAGGATTCAGAACTTTATGTTGCCAGGGTTTTGCAGCAAAATCCGGCTGATTCAGAATATATTCTTTTCAGGGCTAAAATTCTTGTGGAAGAAGGCGACTTTATAAAGGCTTCTTCGCTTCTTGATGTTTATTCAAGAACAGATAACAGTTCAAAAGATTATCTTCTTCTGCGTTCGCGGGTTTTAAGCGAATGGAACAAAAATACCCGGGCCGCAGTTGAAAATATAGAAAAAGCCATTGAAAAATATCCTGAAGATTTGCAGGTTCTTCTTGCAGCCTGTTCTCTTGCTTCTGCGGCCGGTGAAAAAATCGGTGGAAAATCTGCCGGAGACCTTGCAAGACAGGTTTTGGTTCTGGAAAGTGAAAATCCCATTGCCCTTGAAATTTCTATAAAAGACCTTATGGATAATAAAAAATGGGAAGAAGCTTATAATTTAAGCAGAAAAATTATTGCAAAATCCGAAGCAACTCTGGAAGCAAAGCAAGTTCATGTAACAATCTGTCTTACCCTTGATAAAAAAGAAGAAGCCTGGCAGCTTGCCAGACAGCTTTATGAATCTTTTCCAAAAGAAGAACTTGCACTTAAAGCCTATCTTGAAGTTCTTTATGCACAGAATAAAAGAAGTGAATCTATGGAAATTATAGAAAAATTGCTTCCGTCTTCAACGTCTCATTTAAAAAGTTTTCTATATTATAGAAGAAGTTTTTTGCAGGGCGGAGAACAGGCTGTTCTTGCAGACTTACGTTCCAGTCTGATTGCAAATTCCCGCAATGAAGATTCTTTGTTCAGATTGTACAGCATTTATTATGATAAAAAAGACTACAGGCGTGCCCAGTATTATTTAAAGCAGGTTGTAGCCCTTCATCCTACAAATTCAGATTTGCTAAGGCGTAATGCAGAGCTTGAACAGCTGCTTTAGTGGCAAATTTGCAGGGACAAAAAAAAGCCTTAGGACTGGATCGGGTTTCCTAAGGCTTTTTTGTTTTTGAAAAGTATTTTTCAATAGCTTGCCTGCTAAATACAGATAACATCTGTTATAACAGACGCAAGAATCGGAGCGGTTCTGAACCAACTTTTCAGAATGGGAAGATTTATGGAAAGCGCGGAAAAGTTTTAAAACAGTTCTGACGTTTCCTTGAAAGATGTGCAGATAATAATGAAAGCACAGATATGCCTTCATCTCAGGCGTTCATAATTCCCCCTCAATTCCCCAAAATTATGACCTGTAATTAATTATAAGACATATTTAAAATACTTCAAATATTTTTTGAATTTTTTTATTAATTTCCGTAAATTCTATAGTCACAATCGCAGATGTATGTTATTTTTCATTCACCGTAAAAACTGCTGTAGCGGAAATGCGTGGGCGGGTTTTCCTTTTTTGCCATAATTCATGGGCGAACTGGTACATTCCCGCATCATTATCTTCCAGGTGGTTACTTAATGTACAATCGAGAAGACTTTATTTCCAATGCTGATTGGAAAAGATTTATGGAGTTTTCTAAAGACCTTGAAACTCCAAACATTGTTGTTAATGTAAATACGGTTCGTCGTAATTTCATTAAGCTCCGAAACTCTTTCCCTTATGCACGTATCTATTATGCAATGAAAGCAAATCCGGGGGAACCAATTCTTAAAATGCTGATTGAAGAAGGAAGCTGCTTTGATATTGCTTCCAGATATGAATTGGATAAAATCCTTGGTTTGGGAGCTAAGCCGGACAACCTTTCTTATGGCAACACAATCAAAAAAGCACGTGACGTTAAATATTTTTACGAAAAAGGCGTGCGGATGTTTGCTACTGACAGCAAAGAAGATTTAAAAAATATTGCCGAATATGCACCTGGTTCAAGAGTATATGTGCGTATTCTTGTAGAAAATTCAGTTACGGCTGACTGGCCGCTTTCAAGAAAATTCGGCTGTCATCCGGATATGGCCTATGATTTGCTTGTTCAGGCACGGGATTTAGGTCTTACTCCTTATGGAATCAGTTTCCATGTAGGAAGCCAGCAGCGCGATATCGGTCAGTGGAACGATGCCATTGCAAAGGCAAAATATCTTTTCAATTCACTTGAAGAAGAAGAGGATATCAGGCTTTCTATGATTAACATGGGCGGCGGTTTCCCGGCTTCTTATATTGAACCTACAAATTCCCTTGATGTTTATGCATCAGAAATTACCCGTTATTTGCAGGATGACTTTGGCGAAGAGGTTCCGGAAATTATTCTTGAACCGGGACGTTCACTTGTTGCCGATGCAGGAATCCTTACAAGCGAAATTGTGCTGATTTCCCG
>JAEEWW010000112.1 GCA_016287815.1 Treponema sp.
GAATTTGCTTCAGATTTTGCGCTTTTACAGATGCATCTTTCCCGTTTTTGTGAAGAAATCGTAATCTGGGCTTCTACGGAATTTGCTTTTATTGATTTAAGTGAAAAATGGTCAACCGGAAGTTCAATCATGCCGCAGAAAAAAAATCCTGATTTTGCAGAATTGATTCGCGGACGGACAGGAAAAGTTTACGGAAATCTATTTGCATTGCTTACGATGATGAAGGCTCTTCCGCTTTCTTACGACCGCGACATGCAGGAAGATAAAGAAAGTCTTTTTTCCTCTTATGATACAGTTCTTTCCTGTGTTGAAGTATTTACCCAGATGATTGCAACCGCTTCATGGAACTGCAAACGTATGAGTGAGGGCTGTGACGGCGGATATTTAAATGCAACAGACATTGCAGAATATTTAGTAAGAAAAGGAATGCCATTCAGAACGGCACATGGAGTTTCTGCAAAAGCAGTAAGAATTGCCATAGAAAAAAACTGTACGCTTGAAGAACTTTCAATGGCAGAATTAAAAGATTGTTCTGATTTAATAGGTGAAGATATTTTTACAAAAATATCCAAGGAAGCCTGCGTAAGCGGCAGAACAGTAACAGGTGGTCCTGCTCCGGAAAAAGTTCTGGAACAGATAAAAATGCTTAAAAAATTTGTCGCTGAAAAGCGGTAAGAATAGATAAGATATAGGAGAGATAAGATAAAAACTGCCTGAGATAGCGTCAGTTTTTATCTTGACAAGTTTGCGTTGCAAACTTGCATATATACTGCTGTTTCTCACTTCGTTGCGAAACAGCGTAAAAAATCAATTCGCAAATTTATATTTGCTCATTGATTTTTTAAGGAGAGAAAAATGAAAAAGTTTTCAAAGATTCTGGCTTTGTGCCTTGTTGCAGCAAGTTTAACTTCTGCTGCATTCGCTTCCGGTTCAAAAAAAGACAAGGAAGATAATTCTGTAGAAGAATTGCAGAAACGCGGAACATTCGTTCTTGGGCTTGATGATTCTTTTCCACCGTTAGGTTTCCGCGATGAAAAAAATCAGATTGTAGGCTACGATATTGACCTTGCTAAAGAAGTTGCAAAACGTCTTGGCGTAAAGTTTAAGGCTCAGCCGATTCAGTGGGATGCAAAAGAGCAGGAATTAAATACAGGCAAAATCGACTGTATCTGGAACGGATTTACAATTACTGCTGAAAGACAGGAAGCCCTTTCATTTACAAAAGCATATCTTGATAATGAACAGGTTGTTGTTGTAAAGGCAAATTCAGGCATTACTAAATTGAGCGACCTTGCAGGCAAAAAAGTCGGACTTCAGAGCGGTTCAAGTGCTCAGGAAGCTGTTGATGATTCACCTGCATTTAAATCTTCTGTAAAAGAAATTGTAATGTTCAAAGACAATCTTATGGCTTTGAATGATTTGGAAATCGGTCAGGTAGACGGTGTTGTAATGGACAGTATTGTGGCAAATTACAGCATTACTGCAACTAAAAAGCCTTTTGCTGTTGTAAGCGAAGCTTTGGCAACAGAAGAATACGGAATCGGTTTTAGAAAGTCAGATGTTAAGCTCCGTGATAAAGTTCAGGAAATTCTTGAAGAAATGCAGAAAGACGGAACTGCAATTGCAATTTCTAAGAAATGGTTCGGAAAAGACATTTCCGTAATCGGAAAATAAATTAAAATCGTCAAAAACTTTTAATTAAGGAAAATATAACCTGATGCTTGGAATGCTTCTTACAATGCTTCAGGGGAGTGTGGTTTCCCTTGAAGTATTTTTCCTGACTCTGCTGTTTTCGCTGCCGCTGGGGCTCCCGATTGCAGCAGGCAGAATGTCTAAAAACTGTGTAATTGCCCAGATAGCAAATGTCTTTATGCTGATTATCCGCGGAACTCCGCTGATGCTTCAGTTGATTTTTGTTTATTTTGCCCCGTATCATCTGTTTCATTTGTCTTACGACAGATTTACGGCTGCAATAATTGCGCTTTCTATCAATTATGCGGCCTATTTTGCAGAAATTTATCGCGGCGGCATTGAATCAATTGCACAGGGACAGTACGAAGCAGCCAAGGTTTTAGGTTATACAAAAAATCAGACTTTTTTCAGAATCATTCTTCCGCAGGTTATTAAGCGTATTGTTCCTGCAATGGGAAATGAAGTTATTACGCTTGTAAAGGATACGGCCCTTGTTCAGGTTATCGGGGTTGCAGAGCTTCTGCATGTTGCTCAGACAACGAGCAGCCGCCTTTTTTCTACAATGCCGATTTTCGTTGCCGGTGTTTTTTATTTTGTCATGAACTGGGCAGTTTCTGTTGCATTCAGATATATTGAAAAACGCCTTTCTTATTACCGCTAGGCTGTTGAACGGGAGCATGAATTATGGGTGAAAACGCAAAAACTGAAATAGTCAAAGTTGAAAGCTTAAGTAAATCATTCAATAGTCTTGAAGTCTTAAAGGATATTTCCTTTTCTGTATATGAAGGTCATGTTGTTGGAATTATCGGACCATCTGGTTCCGGGAAATCTACGCTTTTGCGCTGCATTACGCAGCTTACTGATGTAACTGGCGGTTCAATCACTGTTTGCGGAAAGCCGCTTGTAAAAAACGGTATTTATTCTGATAAAGCAAGCCTTCGGGAAATTAACCTTATGCTCGGACTTGTTTTCCAGAATTTCAACCTTTTTCCGCATTATTCGGTATTAAAAAACATTACTGATGCACAAATACATGTCCTTAAAATTTCTAAGGAAGAAGCCTGTCAGCGTGCCTTTGAACTTCTTGAAAAAATGGGCTTAAAAAATAAAGCTGATTCCTATCCGTGTGAACTTTCTGGCGGACAGCAGCAGCGCGTTTCTATTGCGCGTGCCCTTGCCTTAAAACCTAAGGTTTTGCTGTTTGATGAGCCTACAAGTGCGCTTGACCCTGAACTTACCGGTGAAATTCTTGCCGTAATAAAAAGCCTTGCAGAAGAAAAAATGACCATGGTTGTTGTAACTCACGAAATGTCTTTTGCCCGGGATTTAAGCGACCACATTATTTTTATGGACGGCGGTTTAATAGTAGAAGAAGGTTCTCCTGAACAGGTGATAAACAATCCGCAGCAGGAACGCACAAAGGCTTTTTTAAGCAGATTTGCGGCAAAATAAGATTTTCCTCCACCGAGAAGTAGAACGCTGGCGCGATTTTCCTACGCCGCGAAGAATAAGACTGTTGCGGTTTGCCGCGAATTAATCTTTTCTGCCAAAGGTTATTTTTCCAGCACGGAATCAACCCATTCCTTTGGTGAAACTCCGCACTGTTTTTTAAATACCTTACTAAAATAGAAAGAACTTTCAAAGCCCAGCCGGTCTGCAATTTCGTAGACTTTAAGCTCATTCTGCCGTAAAAGCTTTTTTGCTTCTTCGATTTTGGCGCGGTTTACGTATTCGTTAAAAGGGCAGTCCGCATATTTTATGAACTGCTGGCCAAGATAGTTTGTGCTTATTCCGAAAATATCAGCTGTTTTATTTAAAGACAGTTTTTTATCGATATTTGCTTCAATGTACTGCTTGATTTTTATGATTAATCCGCTTTTATATTTCTGCTTTTCATTCTGAATTTTCTGGCACAAGCCTGCACGGAATTTTTCAAGCCACTGGGTAATTTCAAGCGTTGTGTGCTTGCGGTAAAGGCTTCTGTAGCCGTCCTGTTCATCTTCAAAAATTTCAGAAATCAGCTTTTCTCCGTCCGGCAAAAAAGAAAGTGCCATGTAAAGCAGCATGCAGGCAGAATCCATTGCCTGAATTTCAAGCGTGCTTTTCATTTCAAAACAGTCTGAAATCTGGCTTATAGTATCGTTTAAGGCATCTGTATCAAGTTCTTCAAAGGCTTTTGCAAGGTTTGTTTTATAAATAGAAAGGTCAAAAATCTGACCGGATTTTTCGTTTTCATTCATAAAAGAATCGCAGTAAATGTAAGAATCTTCACTGCTTTTTTTAGAAAATGCCGAACGCGCCGCATAGAATGAATTTCCTATTGAAAAAGCTTTTTCCGTTATTGTTCCGCAGGCAGCTTTTAACTGTACAGAAAAATAATTGTGAATTATTGCTCCTGTTCTTTCGATTAAAGGCTTTGCATCGTTTCTTGCTTTTTCAACTGAATCAAAACACAAAATCAGGGCAAAATGCCTTAAATCAAGGCTGACTGTAAAACACGGACAAAGACGGCTGACGGTTTCCTGAACCATCTGAACGGAACTGTTATAAACGTTAAGCTGACCTTTTAAATCCTTTTCATCGATAATTCCTGTCATTTCGCAGTAACATGCGCGGAAGTATGGAAAGTTAAGGTTAATTCCAAGTTCTTCCTTTTGCGTTAAAAACTGCTCTTCATTTTCAAAAAGATTATTTAAAAGTCGGATAAAGAATTTATCGTAAAATAATTTTGTATCATCGGCAAAAGAATCAGGTTTTTTGTCGTTTCTGTTCTGTTCGTTAATAATGTTTACAGCCTTTGTAATTGCCTGTGTAAGGCTTTCAGGCGTAAGCTCAACTTTTATAAGGTATTCAATTGCAGAAAGCGTAATTGCCTTGCGTAAATATTCGCGCTCTTCAAAACTTGTAAGGATTATAAAAAGCGGCGGCGGATTATATTTTTTACTGCATTCTTCCATTACTTCAAGACCGGTTTTTAATGGCATTTTTATGTCGGCAATAACTAAATCAGGTTTTTCCTTTTCGATTAATTCAAGAGCCTGCTCGCCGTTTCTTGCGCTTCCGCAGATTGTAATTCCAAATTCATCCCAGTTGAGCATGGATTTAAGTCCTACAAGGACAAGCGGTTCGTCATCTGCAAGCAAAAGTTTTATCATTTGCCATCCTCCTCTGAATTTTTTAGAGGCAGTTCAATTGTAATTGATGTATATTTGCCGGGTTCACTTAAAATTGTAAGGCCGTATTTGCTGCCGAATTCATATTGAATTCTTTTATGAACATTCAAAAGACCTACCTTTCTGAACATTCCTGAATAGATTCCGGCTGTATCTTCTGTTTCAGTAAAAATCTTTCTGATTGTTTCTTCGTCCATTCCGCGGCCGTTATCCGTAAGGACAAGCTGCATTTTTGGCGGATCGCCTTCAACGGCTCCTTCCGTAATCTGTCCTTTAAGGGAAATTTTACCTTCCTGTCCTGTAGGTTCAATTCCATGGAAAATTGCATTTTCAAGCAGCGGCTGAAGCGTAAAACTTGGTATAATATTGTGCATCACTTCATCTGGAATTTCTTTTGTCATGCAGATTGCACCGCCGTAGCGGTATTTTAAAATTACAAAATAGTCGTCTAAAAGTTCAAGCTCGTGTGAAAGCGGAATTAAATGCGAAGCCTTGCTTACGTTTTTTAGCAGGCGTGCAAGGGAGGTTATCATTTCTGCAATCCCGTCTGCGTGCTGAATAGTTGCCATCCATTTTATGGCGTTCAGCGTATTATATAGAAAATGCGGATTTATCTGATTCTGCAGCATCTTATATTCAAGAAGCCGTTTGTTTTTTTCGTCATTAACCTTATGTTCCATTAAGGTTTTTATATTTTCAGAAAGAGAATTGATTCCGCGTCCGACATCGCCTATTTCGTTATTCCATTCGATATCGTGGTTTGCTTCAAAGTTTCCGCCTGAAACCTTTGTAAGCTGCATGTTGATTTTTGAAAGCGGAACGGTAATCATCTTTGTAAGTAAAGATTTAAGTATTGCGGCAAGAAAAGCCGTTCCCAGTGCCAGAAGCAAAAGGATTTTTATAAAAAGTTCATTGTTTTTTCTGAACAGGGCTTTTTGCAGATTCTGCGTAAAAATGATCTGGGTATTTGGAATTTCGATTGTTACCTGAAACCTTTGCTTTTCATTTTTTTCTACAGGCACAAGCGTTCCGTTTTGTATGATAAAATTTTTGTTCCCGATCTGAACTTCCGGCAGAGAAGTGTAGTCCGGCGCATAATTTTCAAACCTGTCTGTAATAAACCCGGAATCCACAAAAATATAAACGGTTCCGATCCTTTGCGCGCTTGAAGTGTCGTAAAGCGGCATTACAACAGGAATTGAGTTTTCATTTTTTTCAAATGAAAAATAATCAGTGAAAATCGTCTTCCAGTTCTTTTCCGGGTTAAGAGATTCCTGGCTTGTAAAATCATTCAGCAAAAAAGTTGTTAAAGGACGGCTTTCTGTAAGCTTTGTTCCAACCTGAATTATATCTGACATATCCTTGTTGCATAAAATTATTCGCCTGATATATTGATTTGCCGTGTTGTTTTGAAATTCTTCTTTAAGGCGTTCCCATGCTTCGCCCTGAGCTTTTGTGTTTCCCGGATTTTTGCACCACTGCGTAATCTGATGATTTGCCGAGCACCATCTGGCAAGTGTATTAATAAGCGAAACGTCTTTTGCGCAAAGCCCGGAAATCAGCTGAAGATTAAATGTTGCCGCCTGCGACAGATTCTGCCGTACATAGCTTTGCAGGAATGCAAATGAAATTGAAGCTGAAAGAATTGTACAGAAAAGAGAAAAAACGGCAGTTAAAAGAACAATCTGAGCTTTTACGGTAGAAAAAAGGTGTTTCATCGGTGATTTCATTTTAGCACAGGTCGGCCGGATAAGTGAATATTTATTCTGTTTTATATCATAAACGGCAAGATAAGTGATTTTTTTTATTTTTTCCAACTTTTTTCGGCCCGAATTCAAAGTTATGTGTCATAATATATAGAAGAAGCTGCTCAATAAGTATAATTTTTGTCATTGTCGGGCACGCTCGCAACTATATTGCGAATAAGTTTACATAAACCAAGGAGGATTTCTTATGAAATTAACGGAAGAATTAAAAGGAAAGCTTAAAAATGCTTCTTCTAAAGAAGAAGTAAAAAAGATTCTTGAAGAAACAAAAAAAAGTGCTGAAGAGGCAGGCGTAATCCTTGATGATGAAGACCTTGATAATGTTGCAGGCGGTATTCCCATCAACCCGTGGGTTATTTCATTATAGTGATAATGATTATATTAGGAGAATCCAAAATGGAATTAACAGGAAAATTAAAGGATAAAATGGCAC
>JAEEWW010000113.1 GCA_016287815.1 Treponema sp.
CAGCCCTGTCTAAAACTTAAATTATCCGTTTAATTCTTCTTTTAAACTAAACGCTTTTTTTTACTGCACACTAATTCATACTACACGCTGAAATGAAAATTAGCTGGAACGAAGATTATTTGAAAATCTTATCAAAAACAGTAAGTATATCTGTTGAATGTTCAGAAATATACTTGTCATCAATCTTCATAGAGCGTTTTACAATTTCAGCTGTTGAAAGAGAATTTTCTTTTACTAAATCATTACGAATCGTTGCACAGCCTTTGTTCATAAGGATTTTCTGACCTTCTTCCGAAAGAATGTAATCATACAGCAGTTTTCCATTTTCAAGGTTTGCAGCACCTTTTATCAATGCAATAGGACTTGAAATAGAAACCAAATCTTTTTCCGGATAAACAAACTTAATTGTTGACCCGTCTTTTTCAAGGGTTTCGGTAACGTAGTCAACGGCAATACAAACTTTATAAGCATTTGCAGCAACTTTTGTATGTGTAGAAGTTGTTCCGCTTTCAAGTTCTGCACCCATGGCTTTTAACTGTTTGAAGTAAGCTTCACCATATTCACTGTTGCCAAGCAAGCCTGCAACAGCATAAAAAGTTGTTCCAGATTCACCAGGATCTGTCATTACAATCTGATTTTTAAAAGTTGGCTTTAACAAATCTTTCCAGTATTTTGGAACTTCATCCTGTTTTACAGTATTAGTGTTATAGGCAAAACCCATAACAATCATACGGCCACCACAAAAATAATTGTCCGGGTCTTTGTAAATAGCATCAATATTTTTTGCTTCCGGAGAAACATACTGTTCAAGGATGTTCTGTTCCTTAAATGTTATGTAGTTTGAAGGATCTCCAACCCAAACTAAATCACAGGCAATTTGCCCGGACTGCTTTTCTGTTGCCATCTTTGTAGCAACCTTACTTGTTCCGGCAGCATAAAAATCCATCTTGATTCCAGGATATTTCTTCATAAATCCTTCTTTTAGCGCTGTAAGCTGACTTTCTTTTAACGAAGAATAAAGCATTACAGAACCTGACGGGCCACTGGCTGCTGATGATTCTACCGGCTTAGAAACTTCTGCCTGTTGTTTAGAACAGGAAACAAGGCATACAAGCAGAACTGCTGAAAAAATAAATAAAACTGACTTTTTCACATTTTCCTCCTTATCGTAGTTAAACAGACAGCATCATATACTGTATTGCAATTTTTCTCCGTGTTGCACAAATTACTGCCTGTTTATCCCTTTAATCTGGAATTATAAAATGTGAATTTTGCGATTGCATAGTTTAAATTATGGATTCAAATCAAAAAGTTGTATTTTAAACATTTTAGAGAAAATCAGAGACAGAAAAATAAAATGAAGATAAAACGATTTAAGCTACTTAACCAGAATTTTTACCGCATTAAAATCCGGGAAAATAGTTAATGATCGATTGCAAAGAGTTTTTATTGCTTGTACTTCGGCAGAATTTTTTAGAACGGCAGTAACCTGCTGGTCAGTAAGAAATTTTTCAATGCCTTCAAGTTTTCCATTATAGAAAATTGAATCAAAATAACCGTCAATATCAAAATATTTTATAATCTTTTGCGTAATTTTTTCCGGCCAGGCAGAAACAAGCAAGATTTTTGACCCCTTTACAGAAAGACTGTACAAAAAATCTGCAACACCCGGCAATAAAACTGTCTGCTCTAAACAATGCTCATAAAACCAGGAAAGAAAAAATTCTTTTACCGTTGAAAAGGATTCTTCCGGCATTTTCTCTGTCTGACTAAAAAATGCTTTTTTTAGCGTAGAATCTGGCGAACCGTCAAAAGGCACAGAAAGATGTTCCTGTTTTTCCGCAAAATTCAGGTTTGCTCTGTGAAGCGCAGATTCGATTGAAAAAGAAGTATTAGCAATTATTCCATCAAAACCAAAAATAAACACCATTACTGCGCGCCTTCTTCTAAAAAAGAACCTCTAAGACGTTTTACAAAATCAGCCTGTCCTAAAGAAAAAACAACTTCTTCCTGAGAAGGTTCAAGTCGGATTCTTACAAAAGAATCCCCTTCTTTTTTTTCAATGCCAAGCGGCATTCCAAGAATCCGCGGGGGAACCGTATCGTGTACGTCATCAGGCTTTTTCTGATTTCCTGAAATTTCTATCATGCTTTTGGTTGCCATAGCCCGCTCAACAATACGTATTTTGCCTATAAAATCCATCCCGTGTGCTTCATTTTTTTCAAGGCGCACGGAATTTGCCCGCAACTGAACAGGATTCAAAACAATTTTCCGGCGGATTCTAAGTTCAAGCCCTTCTTTCTGTTCAGGGCTAAGATTCATGGCATCAAGTTCCTTTCGCATCTGAATAAAAAAGGATGCCCTGTCTGCTTCTGTTCCGCGCTCAAAAGGTTTTTGCAGAGACGCCGCTGTCTTCATATCTCCGCCCTGCGCCGTACGCAGGGCGGTCGGATACGAAGACAGCGCCATAAACGGAAGAAGCTGCGGCTTTTCTTCGGTGTTTTTTACCTGTCCTATAAAATCTATACCGCATTTTGCCATAAGCTCTTCTGCTTCCGCAGAATCCTTTACATCCAGCAAAAAAAATCCAGGTGCTAGAACTGTTTTTATATGTGACTTAAGATTAGGATTTTTTTCACTTAAAAGCTGATTTTCTGCATTAACTTTTAATACAAACCCGCTGTATAATGCGGCCGAAGAAAAAGCCGCATTCCATTCATCAAGACATACCCTAAGATTCTGCGGTACAGGATAATTGGAATTTTCTGTCAGCAAATCAATAATTTTTTCTATAGAATAACCTGAATCCAGGGCACCAAGAACAGATTTCCGGTTTATTTCAAAAGTAGCAACAGAATCGCATCGTTTAATTTCCATAAATTGAATTAACGGCAATAGACGGCGTATGCTAAGACCCGGCAAAACCGTAACAGAAAAACCGGCATCTATGCTTAATACTTTTGGTTCAGGCTCGCCCGCATTGCCTGCGTTATTCACATCATCGCCAAATTCAGGATTTCTTATAAAAATTTCTTTACCGGCTTCTGTTTTTCCAGCAATAAGCAAAAGCCCAAATGCAGAAGCAACTTCTACAAGCCGATCCATAGGATTTACACCGGAAACATCTTCCTGCCCTGCTTCAGACAAAGAACTGCCGGCAAAACCACCAATGCCGCCCATTCCGCCTGCATTTCTAATAATTTGCGAAAATCTGCTTGCCGTCACAGGCTTTTCTTCTCTGGAAACAGAAGCTGCAAGCAGACCGCTTCTTACAAGCACCTCTTCGGTGTAACCGCATTGCGGCATAGAAAAATATACAGAAAGAAAAAGCTCTGACTGTTTTTTTAATTCCGATCGGCTAAGATGAGCACAGGATGCCGTACAAAGATACACAAGCTGATTAAGCCATGAAAGATTTGCAAAATTCCTGCATCGCTCAAAATCTACGCTAAAACCTTTTTCACTTTCTTTAATCAGCGAAAGATTTATACACGAACGAACAAGAAACGATAAAAGTTTTTCACAACCCGGAAATATTTTTGCCAGATTATCTGCGGCGCGTTTTTTTAAAGTTCCATCGATTTTACAGACATCAGGATTTGAATTTACAAACGCCAAAAAAGAAGCAAACATCAAAGGTGAAAGTCCATGCGATAAAGAATTTCCTGACAAAGAAGAACCATCATATTTTTCTGCATATTCCGGAAGCGGCAAAACACTTTCTACTTTTAAAAACGGCAGAAGAATCCCTTCGAGCAGCGGATTTATATCTATTACATTCTTTTGCGAAACTGAATCTTTGTGGCAAAAAAGAATAAGACGCTCTTCAAGATTTAAAAGTCTGTCATACAATGCTGCAAATGAAAGTACATTCGGAAAAAAAGAAGCAAGTTTTTCCTGTGTAATTCCAGGAACAAAATGAACGGCACTTATTATCTGCAAATCGGTATCACTTAAAAGGCTAATTAATGTACGCTGCGTCTGTTCCTTGCGTAAAAAACTGCTTAATTCTTCTATAAGTTTCTGTTTATTATACGGAGTTTTTACTTCTCCAAGGTACATGCGGATTATTTCAAAAAAATGACTGTCAGGCATGGTAGCAAAACTTTCCCGCCATTCAAGAACTTTTTGAACATGTTTGTCTGCTGCTGGATTTGCTCTGTTTATCATTCAATTCCGCCTTATTCTTTATTACCGCTTAAATGCATAAAAAATAACAACCTCTAAAAGTCGCCTGCCCCTAAGCATAAAGGGTCATCCAAACAGTCCAATGAACTTTCATCACTGTATCTTATTATTCTATATGAATACCCCTGTTCTGCCAGAAATTTCTGCCGGTTCGAGCCAAAATCTTCTTCTACAGTATTCCGCGTAATCAGCGTAAAAAATTTTGCCGTTCGCTCTTTTGGTCGTAAAATTCTTCCAAGACGCTGGGCTTCTTCCTGACGGCTTCCAAAAGTACCGGAAACCTGTATTGCCATTGAAGCATCAGGCAAATCAATGGCAAAGTTTGCAACTTTAGAAACAACAAGAACATGAACCTTGCCGGAACGGAAATCGCCGTAAAGCTTGTCACGCTCTTCATTCGGCGTTTTCCCCGTAATAATCGGTGCCTTAAGGATTTTTGAAAGTTCCTGAAGCTGTTCTATATATTGTCCGATTACAAGAATCTTGTCTTCGTTAAACCGCTTTATAAGCTGTTTTACAATTTCAATCTTTTTAGGATTTTCACTTGCAATACGGTGTTTTTTACGCGCATCGCTTACGGCGTATTCAATTTCCTTAGATTCATCAAGATTAAGGCGGACTTCTATACATTCAGCCGTCGCAATCCAGCCGGAATGTTCCAGTTCTTTCCACGGAACATCATAACGTTTTGGTCCTACAAGACTGAAAACATAACCTTCACAACCGTCTTCACGTACTAATGTTGCTGTAAGACCTACCCGGCGAACGGCCTGCAGCTCAGCCGCAACACGAAAAACAGGTGCAGGTAACATATGAACTTCATCGTAAATTATCAATCCCCATGGCCGTTCGCGGAAAATAGAAAAATGCGGATACGGACCTTCTTTATTTGGCCGCCATGTTAAAATCTGATAAGTTGCAATAGTTACAGGTTTTATAGTCTTTGCTTCACCTGTATATTCTGCAATCTGATCAGCTGTAAGATTTGTTTTATCCAGCAATTCCCCAATCCACTGATGAACTGCAGAAATATTCGTTGTAATTATCAGTGTACTGGTTTTTAACAAATCCATAATTGTTATACCTACAATCGTTTTTCCTGCACCGCAAGGCAAAACGATTGTTCCAAAACCTGTTCCGGGCCCTTTATTACCTACAATAGCCCTTGCCGCTTCTTTCTGGTAACCACGGATTACAAGAGGCTTTCCTGCCTGGGTTGTTTCGCGCAGATTAATGTCAAAAGGTTCCCCGTCAACAAGAGGAACATCATCTTTTACAGGCCAGCCAAGTTTTAAAAGGTTCTGTTTAACTGTTCCACGGTCTGTAAGCGGCAACATAAAACAGTATTTTTTTTCATTTTCAGTAACAAGAAAATCAATTTCGTTACCGTCTGCATCTTTTAAATGAAGATTTTCAGGTTCGGTATAAACAGCTTCCGTCAAAAACTTTTTAACAACAGGGTTGCTTGAAATTTCTTTATAAACAAGTCCATTATCCGTTACAAGATAAAGGTATTCTTCTTTTACAGTTTTAGCGGTATTTTCACTGGCAGGAACTTCAATAGAAGGAGCCGGAATTAAACGAAGTTTTCCAAACCGTCCGGCAGTTTCTTTAATCCAGACTTCAACAGACTGAGGCACATCATAACGCGCATATTTGTGCAGAACAGCCACAGCGTCTTCCGGCGTAAAACCAGCACTTGCCGCATTCCACAAAGAAAGGCTTGAAAGTCTGTAAGTGTGCAGATGCTCTGGCGAACGTTCCAGTTCCGCAAACGGAATAAGCGCATCACGGCATTCATCTGCAAGCGGTGCATGAACATCAAGCAAAAGCGTCTTGTCACTTTGAATAATCAGCGGATTTGTAAGCTGGTTTGAATTTATCATAGCGGAATATTTTAGCAAAAAAAAACGCAAATTACAATAAAGCCGATTTGTTCAGATTTGTTTTAGCCGGCGCACAGTGCGGCACAACGCATAACCTAAAACCGCCTGCCGCCTTCCTTCGCGCTATTTTTTTGAAATGTACTAAAACAACGTGATGGTTATGGTACATGGTACATATAAAGCGGTACAGCAAGGAGCAGGGAGATTCCTTAATTTTTTTCCCGTTGCTGGGACCCGCAGAGCAATTTTGTTAATAAATTTCTCCAAATCTTTCATATTTTTCATTTCCAAAACAATTAATAAGGTATGAAATCTTTTATTGGAGATGTGAAAATGAAAGAATCAACACTTCTTACACCTGAACAAAAATGGGAACAGGCTACAATCGCAAACAACTTCATCTTTTATAAAGTGATGCGGCATCATCAGGACGCATGCAGGCGACTTATCGAAATGCTTTTGGGAATCAAAATTGAAAAGATTGAAATGTCAAATGAGGAAGTCATTGAAGTCGACTATGACTCAAAAGGCATCCGCCTTGATGTATTCGTAAAGGATTCAAAGAAAATTTATGACATTGAACTTCAGGTTACGAATACAAAAGAGCTGCCGGAACGCTCTCGTTATTACCAGGGGCTTATGGATTTAGATACTTTAAAATCTGGTCAGAAATACAAGG
>JAEEWW010000114.1 GCA_016287815.1 Treponema sp.
GGCTTTGTCTAAGATTGTGCCGATTTCCGGTGTGTGGGCTGCCTTTGCAATTTCTGACCAGCGGGCTTCTGGGGGAACAAAGAAGATGTTGTCTGCCAGGTAAGCGTCTTGCTCGTCTTCAAACCCGTCGCCTTCTGCAAGGAGTTCTGCGTATTTCTTTTCGAAGGCGGTTGAGATGTATTTTAAGAAGATAAGTCCTGTAAAGATTTTGCGATAATCTGCAGCGGGAATGTGTCCCCAAAGTTCGCATGCTGCATCCCAAATCTACTGTTCAAATCCGATTGTGGCGGAAGATGATTTAGCTTTTGGGGATTTTGATTTTGCCATGATGATTCTCCGTTTTTGATATTAATATATTCATTATACCACATAATCCTTCTTTTTATTATCCGCCACTCCCTCAATCCCCGTCCCTAACTTAACTTTAATTCTAAGCCGTGGAATGACTTTGATTCCCGTCCCTAACTTGACTTTAATTACGGCTGGAAATGACTTTGTTCCCAGTTGGAAACAGATTTAATTCCAGCTGGAAACGACTTTGTTTCCGTCTTAGAACGAGTTTGATTCCTTCTCAGAACAGAATTGATTCCTTGCCGGGAATGACTTTGATTCTAAGACAGAAATTGTTTTTAGACGATTACACCCTAAAATTTTCTGACAAGTTCAATTGCATTTTTTACATTAAATTTTTTCAGAACCTGCTTCCAGTGTGTTGCCGCAGTATTCAGGGAATTAAACCCAAAATCTATCTGAAACTGTTTCTGGGTTTTTCCCATCATAATATATATAAAAGCATATTTCTGATTTTTAGAAAGACCTTCATAAATTTCTATGTGATCCTGACGGAACTGTCTGAATGTATTAAAACTTCCTTTTGCCCGGTAGAATTTATTTGATTCAAATGCCTTTCGGCAGGCAGCAAACTCTTCTTCATCCTGAAGGCCAATCATTATGTATTCTGCGTTATGTTTCATCATTATTTCAACGCTTTCAGAAGGCACATCCTGCGTGGCAAGGCACATAACTTTCGGACGGCTGTTTCCGTATTTCTGTTCTAAAAAAATAAAATACAGTCCCAGCTCATAAAAATTTATGGCGCAGTTTATGCAGATAACATCGCATTCGTAGTCTCCGCCTTTTAGCTGCTTAAGGTCAGCTACATATTCTACAGAAATTCTTCCCATCATGGATCTTAAGGCGGGCAGCATAAAAAGATATTCATTAAGGGTAAATCCTGTAACACATACTTTATTTTCTTTAACTTTTTCTTCCATGGATAAAAATCCTCACTAAACTACTACTTTTTGAGAAAATATCCTCACTAAACCGTTAGTTTTCACTCAAATATATTTTATTACATTTTACGCATAAGCGCTTATAAAACTTTAAAACTTAATAACAAGGAGATTTTATGAACATCAACACTTTATCAAATGCGGTACCCGATTATGAATCGGTCAAAATGGCTGTTGCTCTTTATCCTAATAATATGAGAAAGGATAAGGACAAGAAAACAACTTATCATGCACGCACCATGTACAGAAGCAAACTGAACATGGAAAACATAGCCAATGATATTCTGGCTACCAGTGCTCTTAAGGGTTATTCAAAAGAACAGATTCTTGAAGTTTCAAGAGTTGTAAACAATGCCATTATTGACCGTGTTCTTAACGGTGTAGTAGTAGAAACGGAACTTGGTTCTTATTCTGCAAGGGTAATAGGAAGATTTGACAGCAATCGGTCCGATTTCAATTCAGAAAAGCACCATGTAGATGTCTTTTTCCGTTCAGGAAAAAAGGTTAAGGAGCTTGCATCCAAAATTAAACCAAGAATTGCCCAGGGCAATATCGTAATTCCGCAGCTTATTACATACCATGATGTTTTAAGCGGCGGAGACGAAATATTAACTCCTGGCGGATTCTTTGAAATTACAGGCAAAAATCTTTGTGTAACGGGGGATGATCCGGAAGTAGGACTTTACTTTGTAAACACCGAGGATGAATCAAAAACTGTAAAACTTGAAGAATCTTTGCTTGGAAATAACACACAGGGTAAACTTGCCTTTGTTGTTCCTCAGTTAGAAAGCGGTACCTATGTGCTCAAGCTTGTAACTCTGTGCAACAAAATAAAGCCAAGAAAGGAACTTTTAGAATACCTTGATACAAAGGAGCTTAAAGTAAACTAGGGGGAGCTGAACAATCTGTAAGGCGTCTTGTACTTCATCTTGACACCTCGCACACATTTCGTAATAATTAAATTAATTACGGCAAAGAGGTCGTAGAAAAGATTTTGCTTTGGGCGAAGTTTTTTCTACGGCCTCTTTTTTTGTCTGGGGGAACTAAAATGGCAAAACCAACAGGATTTATGGATTATAAACGGGTTGAAAACGGAAATGTTGCACCTGATGTGCGTATTGCGAATTTTAAGGAATTTCATCCAAAGCTGGACGAAAAAGCCCGGCTTGAACAGGCTGCACGCTGCATGAACTGTGGTGTTCCTATGTGCCAGAGTGCAATCAGGCTTGCAGGCATGGTAACAGGCTGTCCGCTCCATAATTATATTCCTGAATGGAACGATGCCCTTTATAACAGGCAGTTTGATATGGCCGCCTGGCGTCTTTTAAAGACTTCAAGTTTCCCGGAATTTACAGGCCGGGTCTGTCCTGCCTTGTGCGAAAAAGCGTGTAACTGTGGAAGTCCTGTTGTTGGTGAAGGGGCAGTTACAGTTCACGACAACGAACTTTTTATTATTGAACGCGCCTTTGAATCAGGCTACATGAAGCCAGAAATTCCTGCTCATCGCAGTGGAAAGAGAATTGCCGTAATAGGAGCAGGGCCTTCAGGACTTGCCTGTGCTGACTGGCTTAACCGCCGCGGCCACAATGTTACGGTTTACGAGCGGGAAGATAAAGCCGGCGGACTTTTGATGTACGGTATTCCTAACATGAAGCTTGATAAAAAATACGTTGACCGCCGTATTGAATTGATGAAACAGGAAGGAGTTGAATTTATTTTCAACGCTGATGTAGGCAAAGATTTTTCTGCCCAGAGAATCCTGTTTGAATTTGATGCGGTTGCCTTGTGCTGCGGTGCAAAAAAGGCACGCTCCTTAGCCGCCGCCGGAATAGATAAAGTAGAATTCGGGCTTGTATTTGCAGTTGATTTTCTTAAAGCCGTTACAAAAAGCGTTCTTGCAACAACAGCGGCTCTTGAAAAACTTAATATTACTCCGAGCAACACACAGATTGCAGAAGTCCTGCTTGAAAAATACGGAATTGATGTAGCAGGTAAGGACGTAATAATTGTAGGCGGCGGCGATACAGGAAACGACTGCTGCGGCTCTTCAATCCGCTTAGGCTGTAAATCCGTTACTCAGTTAGAAATGATGCCGTGTCCGCCAGTAGAGCGTGCGCCAAATAATCCGTGGCCGCAGTGGCCTAAAACACTTAAAGTTGATTACGGGGCAGAAGAAAGCATAGAAAAATTCGGCCGTGATCCGCGCATTTACGAAACAACCGTAAAAGAAGTAATCAGCGAAAACGGACATATTACAGCTGTTCGTACGGTTGAAGTTGAGTTTAAGACAATTGACGGAAAACGCCAGTTAGTTGAGCGTGAAGGAACAGAAAAAACTTTGCCATGTGACCTGCTTTTAGTTGCGGCAGGCTTTGTAGGCTGTGAAGAATATACCGCTCAGGCATTTGGCGCAGAACTTGGTCCTCGTGGTACAGTTTCTTCTGTAGGAGAAGCAACGCCAGAAAGTGCAAGCCCTAACGGATATGCTACAAGTGTTCCAAAAGTTTTTACGGCAGGCGACATGCACCGCGGACAGTCTCTGGTTGTCTGGGCGATTGCCGAAGGACGCGAATGCGCAAGACAGATAGATTACATGTTGCTGCAAAATCTTACGAACAATAAATAGTGCCTTAAGCATTTTCTTCTTTTTCCAAGGCAAGAATGCGAGCTTCAATAATTGCTTCTTTATAAAGCTGCGACATTTCTTTTATCGTAAAAGTTCCGCCGTAATAGCTGCACATTTCTTTTAGAATTTCTTCTGGTACAGTGATTCCATGGCCACGAGTCTGACCGCTGTCAAAGGCATCCCATTGTCCCAAGGCCGTAATGGCCAAACTGAGCTTTTCGTTACAGGAAGCTTCGATTGCAGAAACCTTTTTAAGATCTGTTAGCGCGTACCATAGGAATAATAACGATAAAAGTGCATCTGCACCGTTAGAAACAAGAATTGACCAGGCGATTGCCTCTATGCCAAATCCGTATACTCTTGTCAAAACCAGAAAAAAAGGAATACGGATACCGAACAGTTTTGCAATATTTACGAAGGTTGGAAGCTTTGTTTTTTTGCGGGCATATAAAAATCCACAAGCAGCTCCGTCTATGGCATCAAAAAATACAGCCCAGCGTTCAATGCGGTAAATAAGGAGCATAGACTCTCTCATTTGTTCATTTCCTTTGGCAAAAAAGTTGATTAGAGGTTCGCTAAAAATCCAAAGAAAAGTAAAAAGAAAAATGCTTGTAATAAGAGTAACGCAGAAAGTCTGAATCACAAAACTAACTGAACGTTTCACATTTCGGTTTCCCAAATTTGCTGAAACAATATTTGATTCTGCATCTTTAAAAGCATTCAGTGGTGTGGAAGCAAGGGCAAGAATCCTTTGGGAACAGGAATAGGCAGCAACACCCACGCTACCAAATCCGACATACAGAGCATTGCAAATCACTTTTCCAAAAGGAATTAAGAATTTTTCCAGGAATACAGGAAAAGAAAGCTGGGAAAGTTGAATTAGCAGATTCTTATTAAAAATAGATTTTTCCCATTTTACATGGTAAGGATTTTTCTTTGAAAAAAGTTGACGTAAGGCAAAAACAGTTACAATCCCAAATGAAATTCCAGAAGCAAGTGGCAACAGATACATAGCTACATCGCTTTTCAGTTTTCCACTTGAAACAAGTGTAATAATCATCATATTAAGAATGGTCTTAACTGCTAAAACAATTCCGTTTCCAACCATTACGATTTTTGTGCGTCCACGGGCTTTTTCCGTGGCAAAGAAAATTGTGTTTATAAAAGTAAAAAGCAAAGTTAAAAGGCTTAATGAAAGAAAAAAAGCACCGGAATCCAGCAGTTCATCTGGAAAAGCGCAAAATCTTAGTATTGGCAGAGATAAAGGAAGTACAAAAGTAAAAATAAATAATATGATAAATACTGCTATAAAGAATACAGAACTGATTTCCCGTTGAACTTCTTCATCATCTCCTCTGCCAAAGGAACGGGAAATCATAATACCCGCTCCAACGGAAAGCCCTCCGCTTATAGTTTGCAGTGCATTCCTGATATCTGCCACAAATGAAACTGTAGTTACTACATTCATGTTCATATTTGCAGCAGTAAAGGTATCAAAAAAACTGAAAAGTAAATTCAGACTGGTATGGAACAATAGGGGCAAAGATACCGAAAGAAATACGGAAAGTATTTTGCCCTGTAAGAGAAATCTTCTTCGTTCATGTTCGCGTTCAACAGTCTTAAAAATCAATGTCTTCTTTACGCTTTGCAAGGGAAATATCTCCACACAGAGAACAATACTTCATAGGACAGAGCTGTGGTTCTGTTTTTATTCTATACTCTGAAATTGGAACAAAACTATCCCGGCTGGTACAACCTCCGTGGTCTGCTGCCTTGTCTACATCAATATCGACATAGGACATACCACGGGTACAGTAAAATCCTTCGCTGTTGAATTTTGAGTCTTTTGTCTGTCCGTTCTGATAATTTAGAAGTTGATTTTGCGAAAGACTTGTATCCACAGAACCATCGTCAAATGTAATTATATAGCGAGAATTATTATCTTTTGCGACATTCAGCCCTTTACTGCGATAAAAATCATCCAAAGTTTTATCGTAGTCAAAGCGATAATTTAACCCGGCTTTTTCGCATAAGTTTTGGATTTCATTTACAAGGGCTTCCGTCTGTGGATTAACTACATATTCTACTTTGATGTTTTTTATTCCGGCTTCTTCTTTAATGGCAGCTACTTTTTTTATAAAAGCTTCTGGCTCTACATATTCTTTGTGCAGGCTACAGCAAAGCCCCAGAGTTATACCACGAGAACGCAGATAGTTTGCAAGAGAAAGATAATATTCAAGACTGTTTGAAAGATTTGTTGTTATTGCAATTTTTGCCAGATTATTTGAAGAAATTACACTAATAAGTTGTTCAAGATTGTACCAGGTAACTTCGCCGCCGATAAGATAAAGCTTAACAGGCCGGGATGATGAATCAATAAGCCGGTTTACTTCTTTTGCTATTTTAAGTAGAAATAAAAAATCAGTTTTTTCGTCCTTATTCTTTTTTTTCTGGATGCAATATGAACAGCGATAATTACACCAGCTTGTGATACGCCACTTGATTGTAAGCAGGTGTTCATTGTTATTAATTGTGACAATCTGTTTTTTACGTTCTTCCACTATATTTTTTAGTTTATCATGAAATAATGTTAAAACAAATTTTAAACTGCGTGAACTTCTGTTACAGGTGAAGTTTATTTACGACTTTACAGCACTCGGAGAAGAATCATATAAACGGCAGTTCCGCCAAAAATGCTTACAAGAGAATTTTTTTTCCACAGATATGTTGAGATTGTAAACAAAAGTGCTGCAATCTGCGGTAACCATAAAATTATACTTGAA
>JAEEWW010000025.1 GCA_016287815.1 Treponema sp.
TTCCAGGATTTACGCGCCCCTTATTTTTCTCTTTTAAATCTTCTATACCATTTGCCATTCTATATTGCCTCTAATATGCTAGGTAAGAGAAATTACAAAATCTCTTCTATCTTATCCAAAATCAACTTGTCCGCAGGAAGCCAGTCTACCGAGCGCAGAGTTTCTTTTGAAAGCCAGCGCGCCGCTTCGTGCTCCAGGAGTTTCAATTCGCCGGAAACTATTGTGCACAAAATACAATGCATGGTCAGATGAAAGTTTGGATAATCATAATCTACAACGCCAAGATTTTTTTCGGCTTTTACTTCTGTTGCAAGTTCCTCCCGGATTTCGCGTTCAATACACTGCTCAGGAGTTTCGCCAGTTTCGATTTTACCGCCTGGAAATTCCCACCAGTCTTTATATTCGCCGTAACCGCGCTGAGTAGCAAAAACTTGTTTTACAGCTTGCGGCGACGTGCGGAAGATTATGGCTGCTACTACGGAGACTGTTTTCATTTAATCATCATCTCCCCAGGAATCGTATTCCCTGTACTTTGATTTTTTATTTGACCAGTTAGAAGACTTTTCCTGAAGCATCTCTGCATCTTCACGCCCCTGAAAGGTTCTCCAAAAATCATAGCGGGCATTCTTGCCTGGATTTACCCGCCCCTTATTTTTCTCTTTTAAATCTTCTATTCCGTTTGCCAAAATTAGTTGTTTCCTTATTGAAAATTATGTTTTGCTTGATTTTTGTGCATGGGAGTTCTTATATATCAATCACTTCTGGTGAAATTCCAAAAATTACTTCGTAAAAGCCGTTCAATAGTTTTTAAATTTTTCACTAAATCACTATTCTTCGATCTCTTTTATATAATTTATAAATTTTTTTACCGACCAAATATCACTTTGATACCTTTCAGGATACGTTTTTATATATCTTTCTGGAACAACCAAGACAACTCGCTCACTTTTCATTTCTTCCATTTGTGCGGAAGAAATACCTTGCTGAAGAGTACATAAGAATTTATCTTTTGTTCTCAACCTATCCGCTTCATTCAATACTTGGCGCCACCGATCTTTACAAGTCGTTTTTGCGGCAAGAGATGCAAGCTTATCTACTGGAAAAGAAGCATTATGATATGATTCTATCGATGGGAATATGAAGTCAGGCTTTTTATTACCTTCTGTTATTGCCTGTGGAGTAAAAGTTATATTATTTCCTGAGAACAACGAAGCTAAGTGATGTTCTAAACTTTTACCGGCACGGCTTTTTCTTCTGTTAAGAACTTGATTTGCCAGTTCAATAAATTTATCTACATCAGAAAATCCTTTATTTATCAGCGAAGAATAGCGATTTTGCTCAATTGCCCTAAAAAGCCGGTATTCAAGTGAAGTCCAATCTAACAATTTATCATCTGGTCTTAGGTGAATATTTTCTTCATGATCAAAAACTAAATTTTGAATTCTCTGAGCTGCAAGCGACATTTGTTCTGATGAAGGGAAGTCTGTAGACAAACTTTTTATAAATTCTTGAATTGCTTGACTTTCCTTCTCATCCAGAGATAACGGTTTTGTATTAATCAAACAGTTTGTTTCAGTTGGAGTAATTCCAAAATAAACAAGGAACTCTTCTATTTCATTTTCCATATCAAGAATATAACCTTTATAGGATGTATCTTTCTGCTTTAGAATGACGACTAGAGAACCCGTATAATCAGGCTTTAAAAATGGGAAATTCCTACCAAACCCTGTAATACGATACTCATTTCTCGTTCCTTGACCGTAATACTTAAAATGAGCATCTGTTTCAAAATCGTCCTGCCATTTTATTTTGCTGGATTCCTCTTTATTTTGTCCTTTTACTCCCGGAGTATCAAATATAAGCGAAACAGAATTCTTGGGTATATAAATTCCACTTTGATGACCGCCAGTTTCTCCTGTGTCATTTGCAGAAAGAAACTTACAGAATATTCTTTCACTATTTGCTGTATCTGCAATAACCTTAGATATGATGTTTTCCATAATTAGATCCTTAAATTGCAATTCTTTTTTCTGCGTAAACAAGTTCTGCTTTTGAGTTTTCATCTTCAATTATTTCCATTAACAATGGTTTGATAAATTCTGCTACAGCATGAAATAAAGGTACCACTACAGAATTTCCAAACTGCTTATAAGCCCTTGTATCAGATACAGGAATTACATAATCATCGGGATACCCCATAAGTCTGGCACATTCGCGTGGTGTAAGACGGCGAGGATTTTTTCCATTACCCTGAGAAATTAAAATTTCTGAACCGTCCTTGTAATAACGCGCAGAAAGAGTTCTTGCAATGTCATTTTCATTAACAAGCCCATAGCCAAACCCATTTCCCATTGAACGATGTTTTTGAGCATAGGCTTGTAAGTAAGCCCAAAGTTTATCTGTTAACGTATATTTATCCAAAACTTTATTATTTTCAAAGTCAAAATACTTATCACCATCTTGCGGCAATCTAGGCTCTGTTCCGTCTGTTTTGTGAAGAATATTTTTGAGTTTTATTTCTCCTTTTGGCGGTAGAACCATATCATCAAGAGAGAAATCAATTCTATTTTTGAAGCCTACAATTACAATTCGTTCACGGTGTTGAGGTACCCAACTTTGCCCGTCAATAATTCTGTAACTGCAAGTATAGCCTAAATCTTGTGTTAAAGTTTCCCAGATAACTTTGAATGTATTTCCCTTGTCATGAGATTTTAAATTTTTTACATTTTCAAGAACAAATGCTTTCGGTTTTTTTTCTTTTATAATCCTTGCAACATCGAAAAATAGTGTTCCTTGTGTTTTATCTTCAAAACCGGTAGGGCGACCAAGAGATTTCTTCTTGGAAACACCGGCAATACTGAATGGCTGACAAGGAAATCCAGCCAAGAGAACATCATGCTCTGGAATTGCACTTGCATTTACTTTTGTAATATCCCCGTTTATAGGATTTTCAGAAGGATAATTATTGCTGTATGTCTTTTTAGCATATTCATCCCATTCCGAAGTATACAGGCACTTTCCACCAGCCTGTTCGAAGCCCTTACGAATTCCACCAATCCCCGCGAACAGGTCAATAAAAGTAAAATCTCCTTGTTTTTCATCATTTTTCTGGGCAGAAATCTTACGAGAAAGCATATTTACAAGCCTATCTGCTATAAAACTCTTTGGCTCAACACTACCATTCATCCAACGATGAATCGTACTTTGATTTACTTGAAATTCGGTTGCTATATCTGCAATAGAATAAAGTTGAGAAACTTGCGATAGTAATTCAACAACAGAGCCTTGATAAAATGATTTTTGCATAAGTTTATCCGAATAAACAAAATGGGATTTATTAATGCATTATGCAATATTTATTCCCCATAGTCAATGATAATATCACGAAGCTATATTTGTCTGGAGTAAATAGACTCTTATCTTATTTCACCTTCTATATTATGACTTCTCATAACTTCAAAACTAGCACTGGTAGAAGCGAAAAAGCTATTTGCCTATTTCTGTAGTAAACAAGATATTCAATGATTGATTTTGCTTTTTCTAATCCTAGTAATTATATGTTATACTTTATTTATGGATACACTATCCCTACAACAGCGACATAAGAATATGTCTCATGTGAAATCAAAAGATACAAAGCCAGAAAAGCAGATTCGCTCGGCTCTGTGGAAGGCGGGCTTTCGTTATAGGATTTGCGATAAAAGGTATCCGGGGAAACCGGATTTAATTTTTCCTCATTATTATGCAGTGATTTTTATAAACGGCTGCTTCTGGCACGCACACGGCTGGGAATCCAGCCGAGCTTCAATAGCTTCCGCTCATGCAAACGACGCGAACGCGGCGTATGCGCACGGCTGGGAAGCCAGCCGAAGTTCAATAATTTCCTCTCATGCAAACGACGCGAACGCGGCGTATGAGCACGAAGGCTGCCGTTATTTTGTTTTTCCAAAATCCAATCAGGCTTTCTGGCAGAAGAAATTTGAGCGCAATAAGGAAAGAGACGCTGCCACCATCAAATACTATCAGGAACAGTGCTGGAGAATCTGCATAGTCTGGGAATGTGCAATCCGAGGCAAGGAATTCAGGCAAAAAATAGAAAAAGTTACGGAAGAGATAATCCAATGGCTAGAAGTGCCGGAAAAGTCATTTCTTGAAATAAAAGGTTGATTTTCACATTATCGGCAATAAAAATAAAATTTCATTGCAATGAATAAAGTCATTTATAGCAATATATGAAATCATTTATTGCTATATATTTGAGCATTTGTTCCAACTAAAGTGTGATTTTATTGCAAAAAACATGCACTTTTTGCTGTAGATTCTATTATCTCCTGATACTTTTTGATTTCAGCATCGGTAAAGCCATTCACATTTTTCCATTCATACCCGGGAATGAAACATGAAGCGTTATGAAAACAGTCTTTTTCATCCGGTTTTTCGATATAAACTTCTACTTTTCCATCTGGAAGCATTTCTGAGTGTACAATTTCTGTTTCATCATCTAATGTTAGAAAAGGATATTTCATATGATTGCCTCCAGTTAAAGAATTATAACACAGGAAGTAAAGTGAGTCATTAGGAAGTCATTATGAAGAAAAACAGGGATATTGTTTGTCTCGTACGCTTTCGAATTTTAAGACAAAAGGTATATCTCAGTCACAATACTTATAAAATCAATACACGGCAATAAAAATAAAATTTCATTGCAATGTATGAAGTCTTTCATTGCAATGTATAAAGTCTTTCATTGCAATGGATTAAATCATTTATTTCAATGTACAAAGTCTTTCATTGCAATATATGAAATCATTTATTGCAATGTACAAAATCTTTCATTGCAATGCATAAAATCATTTATTCCAATAAATGTGCGTATTTGTTCTAACAAACGTATAACTTTGCAGCAACAAATATGTGCATTTGTAGCAACAAACGTATACAGTTGTTCTAACAAACGTGCGCATTTGTTCTAACAAATGTGAGCTGTTGTTGCAATACGTCTGGCCAATTCGCAGCGTAGCCACTAGCGAGGCACGCTTCGCATAAAGCCTTGACTCAGCCGTTTCGAGAACCAATAAACAGCGGCGGCTCTCAATAAAAAAATCCGCTGCCGGAAGACAGCGGATTAAATAAGCCAGCAGATTAGCCGGTTAGGGCAAACCGCCGCTAATAAATCTTGAACGGTTCTACTGCGCCTTCAAGACCATTTACAAGCTTTGGAACAGAAATTAAAACTGCATCCTGAGCCAGCGGAATCTTGATTTTATAGGTATCTTCAATCTGTCCGTCAAAGGAAACAACCTTAATCTTTACGTTCTGACCTTTTACGACAAACTTATCGCGGTCTCCTTTCATAAATTCACTTGAAGGAAGCTTGTTAATTGTAACTTCCATTCCGTTTATCGCCTTAAAAGAGCCGTCTTCAGCTGCCTTGTTATCAATTAAAACTGTATGACTGCGGCCTGTAACAAACATTACAACTGCAAGCAATAAATAAACGACAACAAGAACAGAACGAACAATAATAATTTTTTTATTTACAGTCTTCATTATTCAGCTCCTTGTGCACCCTGTCTTAAACTGTCGCGCTGTTTTTCTGCATTACGTCTTGTGCGCCATGCGTGAATAACAAGTGACAGAGCAATTACGCCGTATCCGATAAACTGTCTGAAGTATTCACCGATATTTGCTGAACCAAAAAGGTTCTGTCCGGCACGCGGAACGACAATGTACATTAAGTGAAGAAGGAATACACCTACGAAACAGTTTGCAATACTAGCCTTTGCAACAGAAGCACCACCTACAAGAATTGCAGCAGCGGCAAAGAATCCTGTCTGGTCATGGGCATTGTAAGTATTCATGTTACCCATGTTCTGCAGGAAGATAATCTGACCGATACATGCAAGAACCGTAGAAATTACGATTGAAACGATTCTTGTGCGTTCTACAGGAATACCTGCGGAATTAGAAACCATCTGGTTCTGACCAACTGCACGCATATCCTGGCCGAGCTTTGTCTTTTTAAACCAGACAATAAAGAAACACAAAGCAATTATTACCATGTAGCTTGAAAGCGGAACTTTTACTCCGCCGATATGAAGCATAAGAAGGTTATCAAGAACCTGGCGAACAGGGTCAAGATTCAATGTGTTTCTGACACCGTATCCGCGGGAAAGTGCAATTGCCTTGTTGTGCAGCGGAAACAAAAATCCGAACATGTACAATACAAAGAACTGATACAAACCGTTAAAGAAGAAACCAAGAATATAGCTTGTTACCATTTCACGGCCACGGGCTTTGTTCAAAATTGTACCTGCAATCCAGCCAAGGATTACAGAAATCGGAATACCGATTAATGCTGCAAAAATAAGTCCCTGAAGTCCTGCAATGCCCCAGTCCATCGCAAAAATCAAGCCGATCTGGCCTGCCATTGCGCCAAGAACCATACCAAAGTTGATTCCCATACCGGCCATAATAGGCAGAACCAATGAGAATACTAAGAATGCATTACGACCGATACGTGTTAAAATATCATCAATAATAAGCTGTGCTGAAAAGCCTGAAATCGGGATTGAAACAACTGTCAATGCAATGAACAGTTCTGCTACCAGATTATCAGCAAGGAAACTTTTTATTTTTCCCTTAGTTAATTGTTCTTTTAAGTTACTCATCTGGTTGCTCCTGTTTTTCTTGTCAATGCATACAAAATCATTCCGTTAGAAAGAACAATTCGTATAACTTCTGAAACATCTGTCTGAAGGACACTGTTGATTACAGAAGGCGTAAGAGTAAGGATTCCCTGGAAAAGAATTGTACCGATTACAACGTTAAGAACGGAAGCCTTATTGATAGAAGCACCGCCGATAAGAACTGCAGCTACCGCCGGGAATGCCATGTAAAGAGGTGCCTGATAAAGCTGAATAAATCCGTAGCTCTGCTGGTAAATTAAAATACCGATTGCGCCGGTTACAGTTGAAATAATGATACTGATTCTGCGCATTTTGTTGATATTGATTCCGCTTGAACGAGCATAATCAGGATTTGAACCTACAGCCGTAATTGCTGTTCCGGTTTTACTTCTGATAAAAAGCCACATCAAAAAGCTCATCAAAGCACAGAATAAAATCATTCCGGTCGGGAATACAAAGTTGCCTTTCTGAATTACAAGGAAGTTAGAAAGCTGCTTAACCCAGTATCCGTCCAAAGTGATTGTTGTACGAAGACCGTCTCCGCTGTAGCCCCAGACCATGTTTTCACTTGTATATGGAAGCACAAGCCACATGATTGACATAAACATAACGGCAGCAAATCCAACATACAAAGCGATTGTCATTTCTTCACCGCGTACGCGGTTCAAAAGAAGACTGTAAAGCCATCCGAAGAGAATTCCAAACGGAATTGAAATTATCATTGCACCGAAAATTCCCTGCCAGCCTGTAAAGCCGAACTGCATGGCCATAGTTGAACCTAAAAGTCCTGCAATAACTCCGAGCGAAAGACCAAAGTTTAAGCCGGCACCAGAAAGAATCATAGGAACCATTGCTAAAGTCAAAAGTTCATTCTGACCAAAGCGGTTAAAAATATCTGTTAACGAAGCTCCCATTGAAACACCAACAAAAGGAGCGGCTATAAATAGAACTACAAGGAAGCCTGCAATTATAAGACGAGGAAGTCCAAAATCCTTTAACGCTTCCGTGATAGATTTTTTTAATTCTTCAGAAGTCATTTTGTTACCTCCTGTTTTTTTAATCCGGACATGTACAAAGCAAATTCTTCCGGTTTTTCTGACGGTGAAAGGATTCCTGCAATTTCTCCACCTGAAACAATTGCAACTCTGTCACAAACAGAACGAAGTTCTTCAAGTTCGCTTGAAACCATAACGATTGTTGTACCTTTTTCGCGGTTATACATGCGCAGTACATCAAGAACGATTGCTTTAGCACCTACGTCAATACCACGGGTTGGTTCTGCAACGAATAAAAGTTCCGGCTCCATACAGAAAGCCTTTGCAAGACATACCTTCTGCTGATTACCACCTGAAAGTTCCTTTGCTTTCTGCTTAGATGAAGTACATTTAATTTCAAAAAGCTTAATATATGCTTCTGCAACCTTACGCATTGCATCTTCATCACGGAGAGTGAAAAGTCCGTTAAGGTATTTTTTAAGAAACATTCCTTTGCTCTGCATTGCTGTAAATGAAATATTCCAGTCAAGACTTTCGTCAAGCAAAAGACCAACGCCGCGGCGATCTTCTGATACAAACGCAAGATGGTCTTTTAATGCTGCAGCCGGATCATTAAGTTTAATTTCCTTACCGTTAAATAAAACTTTTCCACCGGCAGGATAAAGTCCCATAATTCCGTTAGGAATACCAAGTTTACCCTGACCTGCGAGTCCTCCTATTCCGAGAATCTCGCCGCGGCGTACCGAAAAGTTTACATTGCGCACAGTTTCTCCAGGCATATCAACCCAAAGATGTTCAACTGTAAGAACTTTGTCATTATCATCAAGTTTTGCAGTTTCTGCCGCATTAAGTTCTGCATGCTTTTTAAGGTGTTCATCTGTAACTGTACGACCAACCATAGAAGCTGCAATGTCAGAAACATTAGTTTCTTTTGTTGAAATATCGCGTACAGATTTTCCATCGCGAAGCGTTACAACGCGATCACAAATATCTATAACTTCCTGCAATCTGTGTGAAATAAAGATAATGGCTATTCCACTAGCTGCAAGTTCTTTTATTGCTTTTAATAATACTGCCGCTTCAGATTCTGTAAGAACTGCTGTCGGTTCATCAAGAACAAGTATCTGAATCTTTTCGCGGTCAATTTCACGGGCAATTTCTGTAAACTGCTTATGACCTACAGGCATTTCAGCAATTTTCATTTCCGGGTCAATTGAAACCCCAAGTCTGTTGATTGCAGATTTTGCACGTTCTTTCATTCCTGCTCTGTCAAGTACACTTAAGCGCGGACCAAAAATATCAACCATGAAATTATTTTTTGTAATTTCACGATTCAACATAATATTTTCTGTTGTTGTGAAGCCTGGAATAAGAGAAAATTCCTGATGCACCATTCCAATTCCTGCATCAAGAGCATCAAACGGAGATTTAAAGTGAACTTCTTTACCGTTAATTTCGATTGTTCCGCCGTATCCGCCGGATTCTGCAATATGCGGCATACCGAACAATATGCTCATCAAAGTAGTTTTGCCGGCACCATTTTCACCGACAAGGCCCAGAACCTCGCCCTTTTTAAGGTCAAAGGAAACGTCTTCCAGTACGACGGTTCCCGAAAATTGTTTTGTTACGCCTTTAAGACGCAATAGAGGTATTTCGTCTTTCATTTCTAATCCTAGGGAACAAACGGGCTTCAATAAAAACAAGCTTCACGGTGAACGTTAAAAAGTGCCGGCTGCCGGAAAGGCAGACGGCACTTACAGAATTATACAAAATCCCGTTTATTCTAGTTAAATTTTATTTTGCAAATTTAATTTTGAAGTATTTCTCAGGAACTTCCTGAGCAGTTGTCGGCAAATAACCTTTACCGAATACATAAGTATCCATGTAAATCAACATGTGGTTCTTTGCGCGAACACCTGTGTTCTGGTCGATGTAGTTAGCACCGTTCCATTTAGCACCTGGTGTAAATTCTGCAAGACAAGCAAACAAATCTTTGCTGCTTTCAAGTTTTGCTGTTCCTTCGCAGATGCGTTTTGCAAATTCTCCAAGACCAGCAGAAGCTGTAAATCCGTAAGAATAAGCCCATGTACCAAAGCGACCTGCACCGTTCTTAGCTTTTACAACGTCTTCAACTTTCTTAAGGATTGCCGGGAAGTTTCCTGCTTCCTGTGAAAGGTCAATTCCGAATGCTCCCGGATATCCCATAAGTGGAGAAGGAAGGTCAGCTTCTACGAACATACCGCCGTAAGCTGCAATCTGTTTAAGAAGTGGTTCTGTGTGTGCATCGTTTGTACAGAAGAATGCTGTTTCTTTTCCGTATTTTTCGATCCACTGTGGAACTTTTTCAAGGATGAACTGCTGTGCACCGGCTACGCCAACATCACTTGTTGGATCCGGAGCTGTTTCAAAGATGAACTTAAGACCGAGGTCTGCACAAGCTGCTTCCATAATCTGGCGGCGTGTTCCCAAAGATTCATAAGACATGTGGCGTGGGAAAGAAATGTGTACAAAGTTTTTTGCACCCATCTGTTTTGCTGCCCAGATGATTGTGTAACCACGGGAAATAAAGTCTGCATTGATTGCAAGGTCTGCTGAAGATTCAATTACAAGAGGATCTTCGTGTGGTTCACCTGTAAAGCAGAGAATGTCGCTTCTCTTTTCTTTTACACGTTTGAAAGCTTCTGCTGTTCCCGGTACACCCTGGTTTACAACAATAGCCTTCATGTTCGGGTCGTCAGCAAGTGCTACAATCTGAGAGATTGTTGTTTCCTGCTGTGACATGAAATCATCAGGATAAGTAATGTGCTGAATCATTCCACCGTCTTTTACAGCGCCGTAACGTTTGATAAGTTCTTCAGCACCGCGAAGGTCATCTTCTGACTGAGAAACTGTACCTGTTACAACACCAATGTGGATTGAACCTGATTTTGCCTTAGGAGCATCTTTTGCACCGTTAGCAAAAATCAATGAAGCAGCACATAAAAAAGCTGTTAAAAACAAAGACTTTTTCATTTTTTTCTCCATTGTATTTTTAACATTTATAAATTAAGCCGCATCTATTCTAACAGAAAAAAATGCGGCTAAAATGTTAATCAATTTAATTATTTGTTTGGATTGAACTTAATCTTGAAGTACTTTTCAGGAACTTCCTGTGCAGTTGTCGGTAAATATCCTGTACCGAATACGTAAGTATCCATGTAAATCAACATGTGGTTCTTTGCACGAACACCTGTGTTCTGGTCGATGTAGTTGGCACCGTTCCATCTTGCACCTGGAGTGAAAACAGAAAGACATTCAAACAAATCTTTGCTGCTTTCAAGCTTTGCAGTTCCTTCGTTGATGCGTTTTGCAAATTCTGCAAGACCTGCTGTTACAGAGAATCCGTAAGAATAAGCCCATGTACCAAAGCGGCCTGCACCATTCTTAGATTTTACAACATCTTCAACTTTCTTAAGAATTGCAGGGAAGTTTCCTGCTTCTGCAGAAAGATCGATTCCGAATGCTCCCGGATATCCCATAAGAGGAGAAGGAAGGTCAGCTTCTACGAACTTACCGCCATATTTTGCAATCTGTTTAAGAAGCGGTTCTGTATGTGCATCATTAGTACAGAAGAATGCAGTATCCTTGCCGTATTTTTCTACCCACTGCGGAACTTTTTCAAGAATAAACTGTTGTGCACCTGCTACACCAACATCACTTGTCGGATCCGGAGCTGTTTCAAATACAAACTTTAAGCCCAAATCTGCACAAGACTGTTCCATAATTTGGCGGCGTGTTCCCAAAGATTCGTAAGACATGTGGCGCGGGAAAGAAATGTGTACAAAAGTTTTTGCACCCATCTGTTTTGCTGCCCAGATAATTGTATATCCGCGGGAAATGAAGTCTGCGCTGATAGCAAGGTCAGCTGCTGCTTCAATTACAAGCGGGTCTTCGTGAGGTTCACCTGCAAAGCAGAGAATGTCACTTCTTTTTTCTTTTACGCGTTTGAAAGCTTCTGCTGTTCCTGGAACAGCATTATTCACAATGATTGCCTTCATGTTCGGATCGTCAGCAAGTGCTACAATCTGAGAAATTGTTGTTTCCTGCTGTGACATGAAATCATCAGGATAAGTAATGTGCTGAATCATTCCGCCATCTTTAACGGCTCCGTAACGTTTCATCATTTCTTCAGCACCGCGGAAGTCATCTTCTGCCTGAGAAACAGTTTCTGTTACAATTCCGATGTGAATCTTTTTTGAACCGGAATCTTTAGAACCATTTGCAAAAACGAGTGACGCAGCCAGAATTGCTGCAACAAACAATACATTTTTTTTCATGGTTTCTCTCTCCTTATTTTAATTACTGAGTTGGTGCAATCTTCAAACACCTAACTTACTAATTATAATCCACATCAAAAGCACCGTAAATAATATTTTTGCGGATTTTTAAAAATAATTACAAAATTTATTGATTTTTATGCAAAAAGTGATAGAAAAAGGGCCTTAATTGACCAGCGATTAAGCAAGTATTGTTAGATAATTAACCGGTACAGATATTAGAAAGTAACCTTGATTTTTCCGCTGCTTAAATCAAAAATTTTTTCAGCAAACAAAGATGTTTCATCTTCACGGATTTTTCCTTTTATAGAAATTTCCGTCTGAAAATCTTCTTTCAGCTCGTAAATGTGCAGTGTATTCAAATAGCGTTTTATTTCATCATAAATCGAATACGGAACTGTAAGCAAAAAAGCTTTTTTTGCAATAAGAGGCTCAAAAGCGTTTTGTGCGTCAGCTTTTTCAAGAACTGATTTTGCTCCGCCGCCGTAAGCCTTTACAAGTCCGCCGGTTCCAAGTAGTGTTCCGCCAAAATACCTTGTAATTGTAAGCATTATATTAGTACAGCCGTGACCTTTTAAAACATCAAGCATCGGACGGCCGGCAGTTCCTGAAGGCTCGCCGTCATCACTCATTCCAAGGATTTCTGCGTTTGCGCCTAAAACAAATGCGTGGCAGACATGAGTTGCATCCGAATATTTTGTTTTCTGTTTTTTAAGCAGTTCGCGGGCTTCTGTCTGGGTAGTACACGGGAAAATTTCTGCAATAAAACGGGAGCCTTTTATAACTGTTTCGTCAGAAACTTCTGCAGAAAGAATGTTCATAAGCTTTGTCCGCCGCTGCCATTCTGGCTTTCGCTTTTATTTTGTCCGTCGCTTTCAGTATTTTCTGGCAGCTGCAAGGGAGGAGCTTCCAACTGGATTACAGAAGAAACCGGCTCAAATTTAAATTCAGTTAAGTTAAGATAGTAAAGAGGAACAGCGGCAAACATTCTTACCGCAGCTGTATAGGCGGAAATAAAATAAATAAATTCAAGTATTGAATATACAAAACCTGCAAAGCCTTCTGTTTTTTCCGGTGTAAAAAAAGAAAGTGCAAAAATTGCAACGGCAATTAAAAGACTTCTTCCGCCTGCATAAAGTACAAATCCAATTAACTTAAATGTATGATTTTTTAATAAAGAAAAGCAGCGCTTAAAAACTGCCGTAATTTTTTCTTCCGGAAAATCTGCAAGATAAACCCATACAAATGCAAATCTGATTAGCAATATAATAGAAAAAAACACGTAAAGCAGAAAAATAAAACCAACCAGCTCTGTAAAATGTATATTCTTAAAAAAAGCAGGATAAAAATAATTAACCGCTAAAACCGTAATCTGGCAAAGAATGAAAGAAATAATAAAGCCAATTGAAAACAGAGCCGAAGCGCGGGCGATTCTTTTTCGTTCCCTGAAACCGTTGAATAAAAAGCCCAGCGTTACAAATTTTCCGCGCAGGAATCGCAAAAGAATAACCTGATAGCCGTATTGCAAAAGCATTACAAAAACAAATCCGCAGTAAATTGAAATCAGCGAAAAAACAAGACTTACAATGCTTCCGCCTGTAGAACCATCGACAGACATTAGCGCCATTGCCGGAATTGAAAATACCGACATTATAAGGCCTTCAAGCACAGACATAAAGAAGAAAGAAACAAGAGCTTTCCCCATGTTTTTGCGCATACGCTCGTTCAGGATTTCAACCAACTGCCGGTATGTTTTCATTTTTAACCATTCCTCTGTTCACTTCGTTTTTTGGTAACGGTGACTGTCAACTGCGCAAAGCAATTATAACATTCCTTTTGCACCTTCAACTTCAACAGAATCAACTTCGCGTGCTTCAAGGCGAACGCCAAGAGCTTTTAGTCCTTTTTCTGCATAATCACCTGCTTTGAATGTCTGTTCAAGAATCTTTACACGAGGCTTTTTCGTATAATGCACCGTAAACTTAAAGTCTTTGCGGGTATCAACATGCAGAACTTCCATTCCGTCCGGTGCAAAGAAATAGTCGCGGTTCATTATAAATCCGCCTACGCGGCAGCGTTTTATAAACAAATAATTTGTTTTAGGATCGCGGTACAAAACCGTAAACAGAACTTTTGAAAGCGTTTCTTTATCGGAAAGCGAGCAGAACCACATTCCCTGCCCTACGAACATTTTTTCAGGAACATCGCACACCATGTACATTCCGTTTTGGCGTACAAAAAGTATGCGGTCGTATGGCGTAACCTTAAGTTTTTCTTCGCCACCTGAAACAGAAGTTCCAAGATAGCCTTTTCCGTCGTAACGCAAAGAAAGATTTCGCTGAACAACAGACTTTACGTCAACCGCATTGAATTTTGAAATCTGTGTATGGCGTTTTAAAAGTTCCGGTGAAATCTTTGCAAATTTTTCTTCCATTATTCCAAGATATTCAATTGCACAGGCTGTAAGATTCTTTAACCTTCTGTTGATTTCTTTTAAACGGTCGTTAATCGCCTTAACCTGATCGCGGTTTTTATTTATATCAAATAATGAAATACGGCGGATTGGAATCTGAAGCAAATGTTCAACGTCTTCATCCGTAATGTCGTGAATCAATTCTGCACGGAACGGCTTAAAGCCGTCTTTTACAGCTTTGGCAACAGTTTCCGCTGTCTTCTTGTTTTCAATTTCCTTATAAATGCGTTCTTCAACAAAAATACGTTCAAGTGTCCTAAGATGAAGTTCTTCGGTAAGCTTTGCTTTTTCAAATTCAAGTTCATCTTTTATTATGACCGTAAGTTTTTTTGCATAATATTTTATGATTTCGGTCGCACTCATTGCGACAGGCATGTTGTCTTTAATTACAAGCATCTGGCAGGAAATTGTTTTTTCACAGTCAGTATAAGCGTAGAGTGCATCAACAACGTCTTTTGTATAAACTCCGCGCGGAAGTTTTATTTCTATATTACAGTGGTCGGTTGTAAACTGTTCAACAGAACTGATTTTGATTTTTCCGGCTTTGTAAGCATTATCAATTGAATCAACAAGCCCTTTTGCATTTGTATCAAGCGGAAGTTCAGTGATGATAATTTTCTTTTCATCGCTTGTGTCAAACTTTGCACGCGTAACAATTTTGCCGTTGCCGTCGTTATAGTTACTTACGTCGATTAAACCGCCCGTTGAAACGTCAGGATAAATTTCAAACTTTTCGCCTTTTAAGCATTTGATTTCAGCATCCAGGACTTCTTTTAAATTATATGGAAGAATTTTTGTGCTCATGCCGACGGCAATTCCTTCTGCACCGATTAACAGCGCAATCGGAAGTTTTGCACGGTAAACCTCAGGCTCTTCGCTGCGTCCGTCGTAATTCGGAATGTAATGTGTAATTGACTTGTTGGTTACTAAAAATTCTTTTGCAAGCTGGTGAACACGACATTCTATGTAACGGCCTGCAGAAGCAGGGTCTCCTGTAAACTTGTTACCGAAGTTTCCCTGCTTTTCTATGAAAATCTCTTTATTTGCAAGATTTACCAAAGCCCCGTAAATGGAAGCATCGCCATGCGGGTGATATTCCATTGTGCGGCCTACAACGTACTGAACTTTTTTGAAAAGTCCGTCGTTAATTTCAAAAAGCGTATGCATTATGCGGCGCTGAACGGGTTTTAAGCCGTCTTCCAGATCCGGAATTGCGCGGTCGCGGATTACATACGAAGCGTATTCTATAAAGTTTTTATCAAAAAGATTCTTAACAAAGGCCATAACTTTCCTCTAGACATCGATTTCGGCGTTGGACAGCAGGTTCTGTTCAATGAACTTGCGGCGCTCAGGCGTATTCTTGCCCATGTAAAAAGCAAGTAACTGCGGAATCATTTTAAGCTGACTTATTTCTACCGGAGTTAAATGAATTGTTTCCGGCGCAATGAACTGCTTAAATTCATCCGGGTTGATTTCTCCAAGACCTTTGAATCGGCTTGTCTCACAGTTTTTGCCAAGTTTTTCCTGAGCCTTATCACGCTCTTCTTCTGAATAGCAGTAGATGTTTTCTTTTTTGTTGCGCACGCGGAAAAGCGGAGTTTCAAGAATCCACACCCGGCCTTTTGTAACAAGTTCTTCAAAATATCCGAGGAAGAAAGTTAAAACAAGGTTTCTGATATGGAACCCGTCGTTATCGGCATCGGTTGCAATTACGATTTTAGAATATTTTAGATTTTCAACGCTTGTTTCAATTCCAAGCGCCATCATCAGCTGATAAAGCTCATCATTTTTGTAGATGTCGCTCTGCTTTTTGCCGTACATGTTTTCAGGCTTTCCGCGAAGTGAAAAGATTGCCTGATAGTTTGCATCGCGTGAATGAGTCATTACACCGGAAGCAGACTGTCCTTCGGTAATAAATATCATGGAATTTTCACCGTAAAGACCGTCTTCCAGGTGATAGCGGCAGTCATCCAGTTTTGGAATGCGGATGCTTACTTTTTTTGCGTTTTCCTTAGCCTGTTTTTTTACCGCAGACAAATCAGTACGCAGCTTTTCGTTCGCTTCAATTTTCTGCTTGATTCGTTCTGCTGCCTTTGGATTTTTATGAAGCCAGTTATCAAGTCCTGACTGAACTTCACTTACAACCCACTGACGGATATCCGTGTTGCCGAGCTTATTTTTTGTCTGACTTTCAAAAACTGGATCCTTTACCTTTACAAGAATTGCGGCGGTAATTCCTTCGCGTATATCTTCTGATTTATAGCTTGACTGGAAAAAGTCGTTAATTCCTTTTATAAAGCCTTCTTTGAAAGCATTTAAATGCGAACCGCCGTCGCTTGTATACTGTCCGTTTACAAAAGAAAAATAATTTTCGCCGTAAGAATTTGTATGCGTAAAGGCAAACTGCAGGTGCTCGCCTACATAGTGACCGATCGGATAAATCGTTTCTGATTCAAGTTCCTTCTGAAGAAGGTCAAGCAAACCGTTCTGCGAAGCAAATTCCTGTCCGTTCAGGCGGATTGTAAGCCCGGAATTAAGATATGCATAATTCCACATACGTTTTTCAACGTATTCCATGTTGAACGAATATTTTCCGAAAATCGATTCATCCGGCACGAATTCAAAATATGTTCCGTTTTTTGTTTCAGGCTTTACGTTTCCGGCTTTTTTAGATTTAAGCTTGCCCTGCTCGAAAACTGCTTCTACGCATTTTCCGTCGCGGATAGACATTACCCTGAAATAAGAAGAAAGTGCGTTTACGGCTTTTGTGCCGACACCGTTCATGCCGACAGAAAACTGGAAGACATCATCATTGTATTTTGCACCGGTGTTGATTTCGCTTACACATTCAACAACCTTGCCAAGCGGAATTCCACGGCCATAGTCGCGCACTTTTACGCGGTTGTCTTTTATTTCTACGTCAATTCTTTTTCCAAAACCAACGATAAATTCATCTATAGAGTTATCAATTACTTCCTTTACAAGAACATAAATACCGTCATTCTGATTTGAACCGTCGCCAAGCCGTCCGATATACATTCCCGAGCGAAGCCTGATATGCTCAAGCGCATCAAGGTGCTTTACCTGATTATCGCCGTATTCTGCAAGTTTTTTTACGGCAGCCTTTTTATTCGGGTCAATTGCCTTTGCGGCGGCAAGTTTCTGTTCTGACTGTTCAACTGTTGTTGAAGGCGTAAAAAGCGCAGGCTGTTCTTCCTTTGCCTTTTTTGATTTTGCAACTGTTTTTGCGTTATCCCACGCACGGAAAGTTCCGTTTTCATCTATGCCTGCAACAGGCTTTTTTGTAACTTTAGCTGCAGTTTTTGCCGCCGTTGCCTTAGCGGTTGTTTTAATTGCGGTTTTTGCTGTTGTTTTAGCTGCGGCTGTCGCGGTTTTAGTTGCGGCTGGTGCCGGCTTTTTTGCAACCGCTGTAGTTTTTACAGATGTTTTTGCAGTCTGCGCGGTTTTTGCGGACGCAGAAGCCTTTGCTGAAGGCTTTACTGCTGCCGCAGTTTTTGACGTTTTAGTAATATTTCCACCCATAGCTGTATAGTATACAGCAAAAACCTGCAAAACGCAAACAGCCTGACAGATTGCGCAGCATGTCATTCCGGAGTTGATCCGGAATCTCACAGCAAATACTGACTTTCGGTTATTTTACTGTACATACACAGAAAGGATTTTATACAATTCTTTTAAATCAATTGGTTTTACAATATGGTCATTCATTCCGCATTCAGTACTATGCGCCTTATCTTCCGCAAACGCGTTCGCACTTAAAGCGATAATCGGAACTGTTTTAGCATCGATGCGTTCCAGCGAACGGATTTTTCTTGTCGCCGTATAACCGTCCATTACAGGCATACGGATATCCATAAAAATAATGCTGTAATAGTTTGGCTGTGAAGACTTAAACATTTCATATCCTTCTTCACCATTAAATGCACATTCAACCTTACAGCCTGTTTTCTCAATTATCTTTTTTGCAATTTCACTGTTAATTTCATTGTCTTCACAAACAAGGGCAACCTTGCCTTTAAGTGAAATATTTTCATTCACACGGGAAAGCGAATAATATTTTCTTGTTTCATATTCGCTTTTGTCGATTATTTCAACGGGAAGTTCAACCGTAAATTTTGAGCCGATGCCCAGTGTACTTTCTACAGAAATCGTTCCGCCTAATAGAGCGATAAGTTTTTTACAGATTGAAAGTCCCAGCCCTACACCGTTTATATCATAACGTTTTATAGCCTGAGAAAAAGGTTCAAACATTATGTCCATAAACTCTTTGCTCATGCCAACGCCTGTATCATTTACAACATGCCGCTGCCAGTCCTGTCCGTTTTTCTGAAAGTTAGAAAATGAATACGTTACAGTCCCGCCGCGCGGAGTAAATTTAACTGCGTTATTTAAAATATTTATTACAATCTGCTGAACATGAAGGATATCAAAAACCTGGAACTGGTTTTCGGCAGAAGTTTCCAGTTCTTTTACAAAATGAATGTCCTTTTCATCTGCAAGAAGCTGAATAACAGGCATTATTCCGCCAAAGAAATATTCAATACGCGAAGGCTCTTCATAAATTTCCATTTTGTCTTCATCAATCTTAGAAATTGTAAGAATGTCATTTAGAAGCCCTAAAAGGTATTTGCTTGAAGAAGAGATTTTATCAAGATAATCGTTAATTACGGCTAAATTATCTGAATCTTTTGCAAGGCGCGCAAGTCCTATTATTCCGTTCATAGGAGTACGGATATCATGGCTCATTCTTGAAAGGAATTCAGTTTTTGCATTAACAGCTTTCAGCAGTTTTTTATTCTGCGATTTAATATTTACAATATATAAGATAGAAACAATCAGCACAAATAAAAGAAGAATCAAAAAAACTATGCCATAAACTTTAGAAGGAATTTCATGTTTTACGCCACCTGTTATGTATTGAACATCAACTTTCTCATTGGCATAGGTGTTGAAAAATGCGAAAAAATAAAGAAGCAAGAAAAATAATCTGTTACATAGTTTATTAAATAACCACATACACTCTCACTTACACTTTATTATAAATCATCTGTAAAAAATAACTATAGAATTTTCATTGCGCAAACCTGTCATCCTGAACTTGCTTCAGGATCTCCTAAATATATTTGCGTAGAAAAATTGCTCTGCGGGTCCCAGCAACGGGAAAAAAATCAAGGAATCCCCCTGCTTCTTGCTGTACCACAGTGGCTATCGCCAATGTAATTGTAGCAGGTTCCCCCTTAATTTGGTTTTCCCTGCGTCCCACAGAGCAATTTTCATTGCGCAAATCATAACAGGAGATACTGAATCAAGCGCAGCATGTCATTATGAACTCGCTAGCAGCTGCATGAACCTTTGATTATTTCAATTTGCGTTATAATTTTGTCCAAGGAGTTCTGTAAAAAAATTCAGTGAAGTCCTTAAAAACGAGGTATCTATGAAAAAACGTACAATCATCCAGAATTCGTTTATTTTTGCGGCTTGCTTTTTATTTCTTGTAACTGTATTTGCAATTTTTGCCTCCTGCATTTTATCTTTTGCGTCTTTTAAGAAACAGGCACAGGCCTATCTTCAGCAGTCCGCGCAGAAAAAACAGCTTGAATTCCAGGCAAGCCTTAACAGCCAGATTGTTTTAGTTCTTCAGCTTACAAAATCTCCTTCGATAAAAGAATACATGAAAAATCCAAGCAATAAGAATCTTGAAAAGACAGCCTTAAAGGAATTTGCCGCTTATAAAAAATCTTTTCTGGCTGATACGATTTTCTGGGCTTCTGATACAGATAAAAAATTCTGGAGCGATCTGGAATACGCCTATACCGTTGATACTTCAAATCCTGAAAATTACTGGTACAAAATGACTCTTGAAGAAACTGAAATTTATAACTTCAACATAAATTACAATTCAGTTTTGAATAAAACGCTTTTATGGCTGAATGCCGTTGTACGCGATGACAATGGAAAGGCTATCGGTCTTTTAGGAACAGGTATTCCGCTTTCTGATTTTATAAATAATATGTATGAAAATCTGAACGATGAATTAACGATGTACCTTTACAATAACCAGATGGAAATTACCGGTGCGCTGGAACAAAAACTTATCGAAGCTAAAACTCCGGTAAATTCTATTTTTAATTCCGTAGAACTTCCCGAAGGAATGCCAAAAGAAATAACGTTCCTTTCGGGCAAGGACGGAGAATATATTTTGTGTCCATTGCCGGAAATTGAATGGACTATTGCCATTAAGTATAGAAAGAATATTTTTAGAATCTTAACAGGTCAGGTTTTTGTAATTTCTCTGATTGTATGGTTTATTTCATTGATAATAATAAGTGCGTTTGTAATTTTTATCATAAGAGTTGTAAAATCCATGAATTCAATTCTGGTAAAAACCAAGGACGAAGCTTCTACGCAGAACAGTTTGATGGACGGAACATTACAGGCTCTTACTTCAAGCAATGAAACACTGGAAACTTTCGGCAATAAGCTGAAAACAGAAAACAGCGAAATTGATGACTGTACACAAAAAACACAGGAATTAATCCTAAACCTTAATGAATTAAGTAACCTGCGCTCAGATTCAATGCTAAGTACAACAGATCTTGAAACAAGTTCAAATTCAGGACTTTCGCACCTTAATCAGATAAGTGACAAAATCGCTGAACTTTCAAGCTGTACGGAACAGCTTGGAGCCGCAAATAATTTAATTGCAGGCATTACTTCGCGGACAAACCTGCTTGCCATGAATGCTTCAATAGAAGCTGCTCATGCCGGGGAACAGGGAAAAGGATTTGCAGTTGTTGCAAACGAAGTAAGGGCTCTGGCTGCACGAAGCAAGGAACAACAGCTTGGCGTTGCAAAATCCATAGAGCATATAAAAGAGCTAGTTGAAGACATTGTTAACTGTTCAAAAACAGCACAGAATTCTTTTTCCGAAATTACAGAAGATACACACCGGGTTCAGGAAAACTTTAACGACATGTCGCAGAAACTTGAAATTCAAAGTTCCATAGGAAGCTCCATTTCTGACACCTTAAGGGCAATTTCAAAGGCTTCAAAAGACTTTATTGAACAGTTTGACCTGATGCGCGCTGCAAACAGCAATTTAAGCGAAGAAATCAGGCAGGCAACGGATAATTCCCAGAAGCTTGTTCAGGTAACACAGGATACGCTGGATTCCATGGGGTGTTAACAAAACGCTAAAGTGTCGCTATAATACTCTTCATATTTGCGGTTGTCATATAACGGCTATTATCCGGGCTTCCCAAGCCCGAGACGCGGGTCCGACTCCCGTCAACCGCTTATAAAAAAAGTGCGGCAGCCCGTCGCAATTTATGGAGAGTAAAATATGTCTAAGTATCCGTTTGAGTCTATCGAGCCAAAATGGCAGAAGTATTGGGACGAACACAAAACTTTTAAAGCTACAGAAGATGAAAAATTCCCGCCTGAAAAACGCATGTATGTTCTGGATATGTTCCCGTATCCAAGCGCAGCAGGATTGCATGTAGGACATCCTGAAGGTTATACAGCAACAGATATTTACTGCCGCTACCTGCGTATGAACGGTTACAATGTACTTCATCCTATGGGATACGACGCATTCGGACTTCCTGCAGAAAACTATGCAATTAAAACAGGAACTCATCCAAAAACAACAACAAACGCAAACATTGAACATTTTACACAGCAGATTAAGTCGCTCGGATTCAGCTACGACTGGGATCGCTGCGTTTCTACATGTGAACCGCACTATTACAAATGGACACAGTGGATTTTCTTGCAGCTCTACAAAAGAGGACTTGCTTACGAAGCACAGACACCAATTAACTGGTGTCCAAGCTGTTTAACAGGTCTTGCAAACGAAGAAGTAAAAGACGGAAAGTGCGACCGCTGTGGAGCAGAAGTTACACACAAAACAATCCGTCAGTGGATTTTAAAGATTACAGATTATGCTGACCGCCTTGACAACGACCTTGAAAGCCTTGACTGGCCTGAAAGCGTAAAGGCAATGCAGCACAACTGGATTGGAAAATCAACAGGTGCTGAAGTTACTTTTACTGTAGCCGATAAAGACGGAAAACCGACTGATAATAAACTTACAGTTTATACAACAAGATGTGATACTTTGTTCGGAGCAACCTACATGGTTGTTTCACCAGAACACAAAATCATTCCAGAAATTACAACACCAGAACAGGCAGAAGCCGTAAAGGCTTATCAGGAAGCCGCTGCGAAAAAATCTGACCTTGAACGCACTGACCTTGCAAAAGACAAAACCGGTGTTTTCAGCGGAAGCTACGCAATCAACCCGGTAAACGGAAAATTGATTCCAATCTGGATTGCAGACTATGTTTTGATTTCTTACGGAACAGGTGCAATTATGGCCGTTCCTGCCCACGATGACCGCGACTGGGAATTCGCTAAGAAGTTCAACCTGCCAATCATCGAAGTTTTGAAATCTGAAGTTGACGTACAGAAGCAGGCCTGGACACAGGACGGAATCCACGTAAACTCTGAATTCTTAGACGGATTAAACAAGGCAGACGCAATTGCAAAAATGCTTGAATGGCTTACAGAAAGGAAAGTTGGCCGCAAAGCCATTAACTATAAGCTGCGTGACTGGGTTTACAGCCGCCAGCGCTACTGGGGCGAGCCGATTCCGTTAGTACACTGCCCTGACTGTGGCACAGTTCCTGTACCGGAAGAAGAACTGCCGCTTACTTTGCCGGAAGTAAAATCTTACCAGCCGACAGGAACAGGAGAATCTCCTCTTGCTGCAATTGAAAGCTGGGTAAACTGCAAGTGTCCTAAATGCGGCAAACCTGCAAAACGCGAAACAAACACAATGCCTCAGTGGGGCGGTTCATGCTGGTATTATTTACGCTACCTTGACCCGCACAACGACAAGGCATTCTGTGCACCGGAAAAAGAAAAATACTGGATGCCGGTAGACTTATACATTGGTGGAGCAGAACATGCAGTTCTTCACCTTTTGTATGCACGTTTCTGGCACAAGGTTTTATATGATATCGGTGTTGTTACGACAAAAGAACCGTTCCAGAGACTTGTAAACCAGGGAATGATTACTTCTTTTGCATTCCAGAGAAAAAATAAAACTCTTGTTCCGGTTGATGAAGTTGAACAGAAAGATGACGGCAAATACTACGAAATTGCAACAGGCGAAGAACTTGAACAGATTGTTGCAAAGATGAGTAAGTCACTTAAAAACGTAGTAAACCCTGATGATGAAATTAAGGCTTACGGAGCAGATTCAGTACGTATGTACGAAATGTTCATGGGACCTTTAACAATGAGTAAACCGTGGTCTACACAAGGAATTGTTGGTATTCACCGCTTCCTTGAAAAAGTCTGGGCTGTAAGTGAAAAACCGATGGCAGACATTGACATTACAGGAAAGCTTGAAGACAAAGCCTTAGTAAGTGCCCGCAAGACTTTTGCACAGACCATTAAAAAGGTAACTGAAGATACAGCAACATTGAATTTTAACACGGCAATCAGCCAGATGATGATTTTTATCAACGAGGTTTCTAAGCTGCCGGAAGTTCCGCGCGCAATGTGGAGCGACTTTGTAAAAGTTCTTTCTCCATATGCACCGCACCTTGGCGAAGAGCTTTGGGAAAAACTTGGCAATAAAGAAACTATTGCTTACGTTGCATGGCCTACAGTAAACGAAGACTGGATGAAAGACGATGCAAAGACAATCGTTGTAATGATTAACGGCAAAAAGCGTGACATGTTTGAAGCAGCTCCCGGAACTGCTGATGATAAGCTTAAAGAGATTGCTCTTGCGCGCGAAAACGTAAAGAAATTTACAGACGGTCACGAAATTGTTAAAACGATTATAGTAAAAGATAAGCTGGTTAACCTTGTAGTTAAGTAGCCTGAGTACGACAGACAGAAAATGCCTTTAAAGGTTTTTCTGTATCTGGAAAACGCACTGTTCGGGGCGGGCCGGAAATTAATTTCCGGCCCGCCCCTTCTTTTTAAATCTGACTTTGCTTATACATTTTTGTGGAAAAAACAAAACAGCAGATGTAAAATAATCATGATATGAAACCAAATATTTTTAAGAAGTGTTTTTTTTCTATTATTTTATTAACAGGACTTGCCACAGCAAGTTTTTCACAATCAGCAGCAAAAGGTAAAGTTGACCAGTCTTTTTTAAACGACTTTGTAAGCCGAAACTGGACTACTGCGGACGGGCTTCCAGGCATGACTATAACGGCAATCATGCAGGATAAAAAAGGCTATATTTACATTGGTACTTACGATGGGCTTGTCCGCTTTGACGGCGTAGAATTCATAAATTATTCAAGAACCTTAGATCCAAAATATGCTTTTTCTTCGGTAAGAGCGATTTTTCAGGACGAAGCAGAAAATCTTTGGGTCGGCCATAACGATGAGGGTGTTTCCTGCATAAAGCCAGACGGCGAAATTGAAATGTTCAACACAGAAGCTGGAATTCCGAATAATTCCGTCAGGGCAATCTGCGAAGATAAAGACCACAATATCTGGATTGGAACGGCTTCCGGCTTATGCTACATTACTCCTTCAAAAAAAATTGTAACGCCTAACGGACTTGCAGAACTTGACCAGGATAAAATCTTAGTTTCGCATCTTTACTGCGATACAGCCGGCAGAATCTGGATTTCAACCGCAATAGAAAATGACCTTTTTGTCTATTCAAATAAGAAAATCGAAAGATTCAAAGGAATAACAAAAATTAAAAATCCTTCTGTAAACGAAGTTTCTCAGGATAAAACCGGTGCATTCTGGTTTGGAGTCGCTCCACACTATGCGGTAAAAATAAAGGATAATGAAGAAACTGTTTACGATGTAAAGCATGACCATCAGGAAGGTACTGTAATAAATGTCATCACACAGGATTCCAACGGCGATTACTGGATTGCAGGTGACTCAGGCCTTACAATCCTGCACAACGGAAACTATACATATTATGACAAGCGCAACGGAATTGCTGACGATTATATAAACGAAGTTTTTCAAGACAGAGAGGGAAATATCTGGATTGCCTACAACCGCGGCGGTATTGAAAAAATGAGCCAGAGCAAATTCCGTACTATTCCCATGCCTATAACCGTAAACGCAATCTGCGAAGACAAGGGACGAAATGTCGCATGGCTTGGAACAGACGCAGGTTTGTATTGTTATTCTGACAACGGATTTGAAGAAAACAAAATCACTGACTTTTTAAAGGGATTAAGAATCCGCCATGTCGGCATGACTGCCGATAACGAGCTTTTGATTTCAACATACACGGATGTTAGTCAGGTACGTGTTACACCGGACGACAAAATTACAGTCTGGACAGTAAAAGAAGGTCTTGCAGGTCTTAAAAATCGTGTCGCAATAAAAACAACAACAGGCGATTATTATTTTGGAACAACAGTAGGTTTGAGCATTCTTGACCATAATACCGGAAAAATTACTTCCATTACAAAAGATGACGGACTTGATAACGAATTTATAATGGCGCTGTATGAGGATTCCAGAGGCAGAATCTGGGTCGGAACAGACGGCGGCGGACTTTTTGTCCTTGAAAATAAAAAAATTGTAAAAAACTACACAACGACAGAAGGACTTTCAGGAAATATCATTTTTAAAATTTCTCAGCTTTCCGGTAAAGATATATGGATTACTACAGGAACGGGTCTTTCTAAATATCTTGAAGAAACGGACTCATTCTTTAATTACAATACTTCAAACGGACTTGGAACAGACGGTGTTTTTCAGGCAATTGCCGATTATACGCAGACAATCTGGATGACAAGCAACAAGGGAATTCTTTCCACTACTCTTGATAACCTTACAAGCGTCGAAAAAGGAATAAAAGACCGTGTTTCGGTAAAAACCTACGGTGCTTCTGACGGTCTTACGACAGGAGGTGTAACTTCAACTTCGGTTTCTATGCAGGATTCAAAAGGAAGGTTGTGGTTCACTTTGATTGACGGCTTTGCAATTTATGACCCGATAAGAACGGCAAAAAACCAGAATCCGCCTAAAATTGATTTTCAAACATATTTTATGGATAACGTAAAACACGACTATCATGGCGAAAAAATTATAATTGAACCTGACGTAAAGCGTTTTGGTATAAACTTTACAGGCTTAAGTTTTATTTCTTCGGAACGAATTAAATTCCGCTTCAGACTTGATAATTTTGAAAGCGAATATTGCGACTGGACTACTAACCGGGGAGCTACTTATACAAACTTAAAACCAGGCACATACAGGTTTATAGTTGAATCCCAGAACAGCGATGAAATTTCAAGCGGACCTTCAGATCCGATTATCGTAATAAAAAAGCCGTATATCTGGCAGACAATATGGTTCTGGGTTGCAGTTTCCATTTTATCAATAAGTCTTTTAACGTTCCTTATCTGGCTTAAATACCATTCAATGAAACTTTATCAGATTAAGCTTGAAAACAAGGTTGAAGAGCGAACAAGAGAATTAAAGGTTGCAAACGAAAAGGCACACGAGCTTCTGTTGAACATTCTTCCAAAAGAAGTGGCAAAAGAACTTACAGACCATCCTGGTCAGACAATCGCTAAAAACTTCCCGAATGCAACGGTTCTGTTTACCGATATAGAAGGATTTACAAAACTGAGTTCCGGCATGAACGCAAAGGAAGTTGTTACAATGCTCAACCAGTTGTTCTCTCGCTTTGATGAACGGGCAAAACGTGATGGAATTGAAAAAATCAAGACAATCGGAGACTCTTACATGGCAGCCGCAGGTCTTACAGAAGATGCGGACAACGGCGGAGCTATAAAAATAGTAAAATTTGCACAGGCCATTATGGAAGATGTTAAGGAATTTAACCGCACTGCTCCATTTACAATCAACATGCGCCTTGGTATCAATTCCGGGAACCTTGTTGCAGGCGTAATAGGAAAATCTAAATTTATCTATGATGTCTGGGGCGACACCGTAAACGTTGCAAGCCGAATGGAAAGTACAGGCGAACCGATGAAAATCCATGTTTCGCAAAACACTTATAATCAGACAAAAGATTTCTTTGCGTACAGCAACAGCGTAGAAGTTCAGGTAAAAGGTAAAGGCCTTATGAAATCATATTTTCTGTAACTGAGGTATAACTGTGCACTAAAAATGCTAGACTAAAAACAACGGGAAAAATATAATCGCTTTTATGACTTACGTGTTTTTTAATCCCCTCTCTAATAATAAGCAGGGTGAAAAAGCTTTTTCAGAAGTACAAAGCCTTTTGAAAAATGAACAATGCATATCATTAAATACTCTTGAAATTCCGGATATGAAAGCTCAACTTACAGAGCCGGAAGCAAATGACAGAATAGTAATATGTGGCGGGGACGGTACCCTGCATCATTTTGTAAATGACATATACGATTCTTTTGGAGGACCGGAATTTATAAAAGCTGAGCTTTTATACTACCCTTCTGGCAGCGGTAACGATTTTATGCACGATGTAGCAGGCAAAAATCAAAAACGGCTGATTCAGCTCAGACCGTATATTACGGGTTTACCGTCGGTTACAATTAATAAAGAAGTGCGTCATTTTATAAACGGAATTGGCGTAGGTCTTGACGGCTGGTGCTGTTCCGAAGTCGAAAGAATCCGCAGCAAAAAAGGTGATAAACCAATAAACTATACACCGATTGCCTTACGAGGACTTTTATACGCTTACAAACCTGTTTCTGCAACAGTTATTACAGACGGCGTAAGACACCGCTACAGTGGTGTCTGGATTGCACCGACAATGAACGGCCGTTATTTTGGCGGCGGAATGAAGGTTGCGCCAAATCAGGACAGACTGAACGAAGAAAAAACAGTTAGTTTTATTGCCGCTCACAGTATAAGCAGGCTGCGGGCATTTCCAATCTTTCCGGAATTTTTAAGCGGGAAATACATACGTCATACAAAATATGTAGATGTAATTAAAGCAAAAGAAATAACAGTAACATTTGACGAGCCGCTTACGCTGCAGATTGATGGTGAAGCAATTGCGAACGTAAGCAGCTATCATGTTAAATGTGCTGATTAAAAGTTTGAACGATTCTACCAGATAAGCAGGCTTAACTTATACTTACCGGGTTTTACGCGGTACTGCGGTAATGTGTCAGGCCCGCACGCACCGGTTCCAACACCGCGGTGCGCAGCATCAATTATTAAATTCCAATGCGGATTCGCATTTGCTTTAGCGCCGCACTCTGACGCAGTTAAGTCTGTAAGTTCTGCAAGATGGCGGCAGGCAAACTGGTCTTTAATTTCGTATTTAGAAATTGTAAAGGCAAAATCACTTTCGCTCTGGAAATGAATAATCCGGTTGCTGCTTTCTTGAGAATTGCCTGCCGGATTGTCGGCACCTTCAAAAAGTTCCAGATATTTTACGCCGCAACGTTCGCCGTTTTCCTGCGGCACAATGTATTTTACTTCCATATCTGCGCACTTAGACTGATACATTCCTTTTAAGGCCGAATAGCAGCGGTCACTGTAACATTCATGCGGGCCGTTGCCGTACCAGCGGACATTTTCAAAACCTGCAGGAATTTTTAACGTAATTCCCGCACGCGGATATTCTGTAATTTCTTCTGAAAGATTAAACTCGCATTCTAAGCGTAACGCATTTTTTCCGTCTTTTGTTTTTACTTCTTCTACGCTGCTTGTAAAACCTGCATATTTTTCAGCATTGTCCGCAAGATTTTTGGAAAGCCATTGCCAGGTTGGCTTATCGTTAAAACTGCGTAAATCTCCGTCTTTTTCTATCATCGGGATTTCAGCCTTTATGCCTTCATTTTCAAGCATTGCGCGGAAAAGCTCAGGCTTAACAGTTTTTATAATAGAAGAAACATCTTCTGCCGGTAAAAGTTTTAAGCCTGATTTTTCGCTGTAAGCTTGAACGCCGCTTTCTTCCTTCAAGACAAAACCGTCATAGCTGCAAAGTTCATCTTTTTTGCAGGAATTAAAATCTTGTGCATAAACAAAGCAGGCCTTAAAATAAAGTTCCGGCTGCGCAGGCTGTACACCAGACGAAGCGGTTTTATACAGCCCGGCTAGATTTTCTAATTTTTCAGTAAGACCATTTATTATAAGGTCCTGTTTTTTACCCGGAGCAAGCGGCGGAAGGCTCTGTGTTCCAGAAGCAATTTCTTCTCCGTTGGAAAGAAG
>JAEEWW010000115.1 GCA_016287815.1 Treponema sp.
GTAGATTTATTCGTAAATCTTCCTAATCATTTTAAAGGCACCCACATGAGCCGTTTTATAGAAATTTTTCACAGGTATCACAGCGACTTAAGCCTGAATCATTTCCTTGCAATGCTGGAAGAAATCCGCAGTAAACTTGATTCAGAACGGGCTTTTGGCGTAATTTCTTTTCCGTATTTTATAGAAAAGCAAGCACCGGTTTCTAAATCAAACGGAATCATGTGCTATAACTGTACTTATGAAGGCAGTGTTTCAGAGGACAGCAGAATCTTTTTTATTTCCGTTGATGTGCCTGTTGCTACCTTATGTCCGTGCTCAAAGGCAATAAGCGAAAACGGTGCGCACAATCAGCGCGGACATGTCCGTATAAAACTTCAGTATTCAGATTTTTTCTGGATTGAAGATTTAATAGAAGCAGTTGAACAATGTGCGTCTACTGCGTTATATTCAGTGCTCAAACGTCCGGATGAAAAGTATGTAACTGAATATGCCTACGATAATCCGCGTTTTGTTGAAGATCTGGTACGCGAAGTTTTTATTACATTGCGTAATTTTAAGATTGAAAAGCCGTTCCCGTGGTTCAGAATTGAAGCGGAAACAGAAGAAAGCATTCACAATCATAATGCATATGCCTGTACAGAATTCGGTGAATGTCCTGTTTCTTTGCACTAAAGAATAGTGGATTTTATTTGCGCCTGAACATAAAATTTAAGGCAATTAATTTGAAGATTTTTAGATTAAGGATTTTTAATGACCTATTATTTTGAAACTTACGGCTGTCAGATGAACTTTGCTGAATCTGCTGCCGTTGAACAGTTATTTCTTGCACGCGGCTGGAAAAAAGCAAAATCAGCTCAGGTTGCCGACTGCGCTATAATCAACACATGTTCTGTACGTGCAACTGCAGAAAACCGCATTTTTGGCCGCCTCGGCTGGTTTACAGGCTTAAAGGCTTTACGCGCCTGCGAACCGGGGGCTAAAAGCAAAAGCCTTGGCGAAGCCGCTGAATATGTTAAAGATGGTGCAAAACCGATTACCGTAATCGTAATGGGCTGTATGGCAGAACGCCTTTTGGACAGTCTTAAAAAAGATTATCCTGTTGTAGACTACGTTGTAGGAACTTTTGCAAAATCGCAGTTTTCAAAAATAATCAGCGAAATTGAAGAAAAAAACTCACCTGGCGAACTTGATGATAAAGTAAAATATCAGTTTGCGCCTCTTTCTTACGAACCGGGCGCGTTTACGGCTTTTGTTCCGATTATGCACGGCTGCAATAACTTCTGTACTTACTGTATTGTTCCATATTTGCGTGGAAGAGAAGTGTCGCGCCCGGTTGCAGAAATTTTAAAAGAAATTGATGTTCTTTCATCTTATGGCGTAAAAGAAATAACCCTTTTAGGTCAGAATGTTAATTCCTATAATTCTGACGGCACAAAGTTCCCGGCTTTAATGAAAACCATAGCTGACCATCTTGCCGAGACAAAATCGCCGATCGGCTGGGTACGTTTTTTGTCCAGTCACCCGAAAGATTTATCGGATGAATTAATCGATGTAATTGCAGAAAATCCTGTTTTGTGCCGTCACATTCATCTTGCAGTTCAGCATGGTTCAACAAAAATTTTAAAGGCAATGAACAGAACTTATACGCGTGAGCACTATCTTGAAATGGTAAAGCGTATAAAAGAACGCATCCCTGATGTTTCTCTTACTACCGATTTAATGGTCGGCTTTCCGGGTGAAACCGAAGAAGATTTTGAAGAAGTTCTTTCTTTAATGAAGGAAGTGCGCTACGAAACTTCGTTCATGTATTATTACAATCCGCGCGAAGGAACACCTGCTGCCAAATTTGAAAATCAGGTTCCGCTTAAAATAAAAAAAGCACGCCTGCAGAAGATGATTGATTTACAGCTTGAAATTACTCATGAAGAAATGTCTTTGCGCACAAACAGAACAGTAAAAGTTCTTTGCGAAAGCGTTTCCCGCGATAACAAAGCAGAACTCCTTGGCAAGACTGAACAGGACGAACGCGTAGCCTTTGCCGCAGACAAATCGCTTATCGGTAAATTCGTACAGGTTCATATAGATGAACTTTCCGGCAATACTTTCCGCGGAACACTGGTTGAGTAAAGAAAATATAACTGTTTTTATGCAGTTTATCGCAATAAATGCGAAATCTGCAAGAAAATGCAAAATTTTCTAAAAAACGCTTGCATATATTTAATTATTCATATATAGTCTGCGTACAAGTTACGGATTTTCCGTTTGTGCACTTTAATTGTGCACCGCTTGAGCATCGGCTTAAGCGTATTGGTAAAAATCTGCGTGTATATCTGCCAGAAGGCAAAGTTTTTAATTACAGCAAAAGTCATTTATCTTTTGCAGGTTTTAAGGGTTTGTATAAGGTCTTCCGGTGAATCGCCACACAGATAGTGGTTTATAGCCACCGGAGACATTATGGATACAGAAGAAATCTCAAAGGAAGAAAATTTAACAGAAGAAATTTCTTTCGAAGACCTTGGCCTTGATGAATTGGCCCTGGCAGCAGTAGCAAAAAAAGGTTTTGAAACACCTTCTCCAATTCAAGTTTTAGCAATTCCACGGCTTTTGAACGGCGATGCAAACATGATTGCAAAAGCCAGAACCGGGACCGGCAAAACGGCAGCTTTTGGCTTACCGTTGATTCAGAAAGTTCGCGGACAGAGCGATTCTGTTCGTGCACTGATTCTTGAACCGACACGCGAGCTTGCCGTTCAAACATGCAATGAATTACAGTCTTTTACAACTGATAAGTATCCGCGTACTGCCGTACTTTACGGTGGTGCTTCTTACGGACTTCAGATAAAAGATTTGCGCCGTGGTGCTGAAATTGTTGTTGGAACTCCTGGCCGCATTAAAGACCACATTGAACGCGGTACTCTTAATATCGAAAAAATCGATTATTTTATCTTAGACGAAGGCGATGAAATGCTCGACATGGGCTTTATCGACGATATTGAAGAGATTTTTTCAAAGGCAAATCCTGAAAGCAGAATTCTTCTTTTCAGTGCGACAATGCCAGACCCGATACTTAAAATTGCCCAGAAGTTTATGGGCGACTATGAAATCATAGAAGAAGGCGGAATTACCGAAGAGCCTCTTTTAATTGACCAGAAGTATTGGCTTGTGCGCGAAAATGAAAAGATAGAAGCTCTTGTCCGCCTGATAGATATTTCACCTGATTTTTACGGACTTGTATTTACACAGACAAAGGCCGATGCTGATATGGTAAGCCGTCTTTTGGATGAACGCGGTTATGAAGCCGCCGCCTTGCATGGCGATATTCCTCAGACTCAGCGTGAAAAAATTCTTGCACGCTTCAGAAGCAAAAAAACACGGATTCTTGTAGCAACAGATGTTGCTGCCCGTGGAATTGATATTACAGGCTTAAGCCATGTTGTAAATTATTCACTTCCTTTTGACGGGGCAACTTACGTTCACCGTATCGGAAGAACGGGTAGGGCAGGAACTTCCGGCTGTGCCGTAACTTTTGTACGCCCTGAAGAACGCAGAAAGCTCCGCTTTTTGCAGCAGGCTGTTGCACGCGCAAGCAAAGGCGAAATGAAAGAAGAACAGATTCCTTCCATTGATTCTGTTCTGGAAGTAAAGCAGAACCGGATATTTGATGAAATTAAAAATACGGTTACTGCAGACGGCATTGTAAATGCACCTTCTCCTGAATTTGCAGAAATGGCACGCAAACTTTGTGAAGATCATTATGCAGAAGATGTTCTTGCTTCGGTTCTTGAAATGATTTATGGAAAAACACTGAATAAAGACCACTACGGAAAAATCGGAGCAATTAAGCCTTCCATGGATGCTTCGAATCAGCTCCGCATTTACGTTCAGCTTGGCCGGAAAGACGGCTTTAATGCAAAAGCAATTGCAGATTTCTTCAGCAAATTACTGCATATTCCGGGACGCATGGTTGACCGCATAGATGTTTCTTCAACATTCAGTCTTGTAAGCCTGCCTGTTTCAAGCGGAAACAAAGCTCTGGAATTAAGCAAAAAAGACAGAAAACTTCCGCATATGCATGTGGATTCAAAATCTGATGATTTTGCTGAACCAAGAAAAAGAAGCAGAGGTGGAAGCCGTGGCCGTTCAGCTTTTGGCGGCCGCAATGAAGCAAGTGGAAGAACAAGAAATTCTTCTTCTCGTTCCGGCGGAGCCCGTTCAGGAAAACGCAGTTCTTCTTTACGCTTCCCGTCGCCAAAGGCAGGAAGTGCAAATAAGTACAAAAAAGCTGCTTCTGATGCAGGCCGCGAATAGAGTTTTCTAATTAAGGCCTTTTTCGTGGTTTACAAGCCATGATTTTATTGGCTCTTCCCACTTATCAAAATACTGTCTTTTGTCAGAAAGGTTGTTATACATGTTTAGCATGTAATTAACAACTTCCTTTCTGTCATCGGCTGGAATTTCTGGGCAGTTCTCAAAAAGTCTGCCTAAAAATTCTGCGCCGTCTTCTTTAGGCAAAAGCTCTGTAATCTGTGTCATCATGTAAACGGCTGAAGGAATGCAGTTTACGCTGTGCTGTTTTACAAAAAGAACGGATTCTGTAATTGCAATGGCTCCTTCGTAAAGTTCCTTATTCCATTTTGATTTTTCTTCTTCAGTAAAATTTTCTCGTTCAAAAAGCTGCTTAAAAAATGAAAAGCACAAAACAACAATTGCAACATGAAGGCTTGGAACGCACAGAAAATGCGGATCCAGATTATGAATTGTTTTGAAACGGGCATTTTCCTTGTATACCGGACGGTTTGTTGTAGAAAGCCTGAAACGGTAAACCTTTGCAGCTTCTGCATAAACTTTTGTAATAAGGACTAAAAATTCTTTTACAAATGGCAGTGCTCTGGAAATTCCGTAACGGCGTAAAAGCATTGTAATCGGTGAAAGCCAGAAATTTACAAAATGCATGTAAATTACAACTTTAGACGGTGTAAATGGAATTTTTTCATCCATCGGAACCTGTACATTTACAATCGGGATTTTATAGATTTTCCATTTTTCAAAAAACTGAAGGATTACGAAATTTTTAAATACAGTTCCGATAAAATTCCAGGAAGCTTTTGCGGTTTTAGGGTGCCATGGAAGTATCAGATAAGGAAAGAACCAGTTAAACGAAGAAAGCTCTCTTGAAGAAACGGCGGAGATTCTTTTCTGTAATTTTTTATCTGTTGAATTATTTGAGTACATTAGATTTAATTATATAGCAAAGAGATGTGATATTCAATTATAAGAAAAATTTGCCTTAAATGACGCATTAGTTTACAATAAAAAGGATTTTAGGCTTGCATTTTCTTGAGAGCATTATTGTTAGAGAACGGATTTTGTCAGGCGGAAAAACTAAAAATACAACTATAATGGAGAAATGATGGACGCTCGAAAAGATTTGCTTAAGAAAATCAAGTATTTTGTTCTGGATATGGACGGAACTTTCTATCTTGGAAACAAGATTATTCCAGGTTCACTGGAGTTTTTACAGAAAGTAGAAGCTACCGGCCGCCACTTCATGTTTTTTACAAATAATTCTTCTCGTTCACCAGAAGTTTACATCAAAAAACTTGCCGGCATGAACTGTAATATAGAAAGAAAACAGATTATGACTTCCGGTGACGTTACGATTGAATACCTTAAAACTTATTTTCCGGGCAAGAAAGTTTATCTTTTGGGAACAGAAGCTTTAATTACAAGCTTTAAGGAAAACGGAATCAATCTGATTAACGGAAATCCTTCTGATACTCCGGATATTGTTGTTGTAGGCTTTGACACAACCTTAACTTATGAAAAACTTTCGCTTACCTGTACATATATCCGTAACGGTGCAAAGTTCTTTTCTACTCATTGCGATATAAACTGTCCGACAGAAGACGGATTTATTCCGGATGTTGGTTCTTTTAATGCCTGCATTACACTTTCTACCGGAGGAAAAACACCTCGCTATTTTGGAAAGCCTAATCCTGAAACTGTAGAAATGGTTGTTCAGGTAACTGGCGCAAAGCCTGAAGAAATTGCCTTTGTCGGTGACCGTCTTTATACGGATGTTGCAACCGGTGTTAAAAACGGCGCAAACGGTCTTCTGGTTCTTTCTGGTGAAGCTACTATGGATGATGTTGCAAAATCAGAAGTTAAGCCTGACGGAATATTTAAGAATTTAGCCGAAATTGCATCGCTTTTGGATTGACTTTAATAGACTGTGTATTGAGTTTTTGCTGTTTTAAACTCAGTCCGTAGGCTTTTTATAAAACCGTCCGAGAATTTCTTTGGACGGGATGAAGTTTATAAAAGCCTGCGGATCTTCTGCTTTTACAAGCGGTAGAAGTTTTCGTAAATCCTGATTTCCTACAACAGTATATACAAGGTCACGCTTTTCGCCTGTGTAACAGCCGGTACCTGAAAACAATGTTGCTGTGTGATGGGTTGTGTCACGACTCAACTTGTAAAT
>JAEEWW010000026.1 GCA_016287815.1 Treponema sp.
AGGATGAATTACGGCGTACAAAGCAAAGCCATTTTCCGTTCGGACTTACGCTTACGGGAACCGGTTTGGCGGTAAACAGCGGAATTTCTTCTGTTTTGTTAAGATACTGAAGTTTTGCATCTGCAAAAGAATAAAGGGCAGTTCCGTACCTGTTGCGGATTTGAAGTATTGGATTGTTGGCGCTGCCGGCATTGGCGGAATTACCTGCGTTGCCTGCATTGCCGGAAAGGAGCTCCATAGATTCCGGGAAGCAGGTTAAAATTTCTGTGGGCTGAGATGTTATGCCGTTTTCTACTTTAGTAAGAAAGACTGATTTATAGGAAAAATTTCCTGCTACGTTGTGTTCAGCAATATATAAAAGCTGATTTTCTTTGTTTAAATCAAGGTTGCTGAATTTAATTCCTGCAAAGACATTTGCAGCATTTATCGCACTGACAGAAAAAAAAATCAGAAAAGATAAAAGCCTCGCATAGCAGAGGGTTTTACAGGTGGTTTTCATTTATGCATCTCCGTGCTTAAAACGATTGTGTCAAGTTCTTTTTCAAGTTCATCAAGCTGTTCAAACATTCTGGCAAGACGGTTTTCGCAGTTTTTCTGTTGAACAAATTCAAGCTGCTTAAAAACTCCGTCAAAATTATCATCTTCGCGGCATGCATTTTCTGTTCCTGCGCCTTCGCGGTTAATTCTAGAAAAACCGCACCAAGGACAATACAGGAAAGAACTGTCTACCGTGCGTCCGCATCCGCGACAAATATGAATTTTATTCATCTGCTCACTCCAGTCATTTTTTAAGAACCGTCATAGGATCTATGTGGCTTCCGTTTTTGAAAACCATAAAATGTAAATGTGGACCTGTAGAATAACCTGTTGAACCGACCAGTCCTATTTTTTCTCCCTGCTCAACAGTAGTTCCTGTTTTTGCAAGTGCTTTTGATAAATGGGCATACATAGTCTGATAGCCGTTATAATGTTTAATTATAACGTAATTTCCGAATATGTTCGTATAACCGACTGTTACAACCTTTCCGCTCATAGAAGCTTTTACGGGCGTTCCCTGCGGCATTGCCATATCAATTCCTGTATGGAACGACTTTACTCCGGTAAACGGATCTGAGCGCCGACCGTAAGGAGATGTAAGCCGCCACCTGCCGGAAAGCGGATAGATGAAAAGTTCACCCATAGCCATTTTCAGCGTATCGCTTGAAAGTTTTGCCCCAGGAATAAAAAGCGTCTGGCCTTCTGTTATAACCTGAGTTTCCAGATCATTTACATCAAGCAAATCTTCTACAGTTACATGATAACGCACAGAAAGAGAATTCAGCGTATCACCTGATTTTACATTGTAGATAAGTCCGTCTGTAGAAGGAATCCGCAGCTTCTGCCCTGAACGAATCTGCCTTACATTGGAAATATTGTTTACGGCAATCAGCGTAGAAATATTGGAAAGTCCGAATTTCTTAGAAATACCGGAAATTGTATCGCCAGCCTGAACCTTATAATCTTTAAAAGTAACTTTCTGGGTAAATTCTGCTGCAACACCGGCATTTGGTTTTCCTTCTGAATCAAGGACGTTCCCGTTTTCATCAAATTCATTGGAAACATCCAGCGCAAAATCAGCCATTGCCTTGTTTAATATTTCAAGTTCTTCAGCAGGAATTTCTTCAAGCTTTACAAAATTTGCATAGCTGGAATTCCATGAATAGATAGAATTTACTGCAAACGGCACAGAAACAGCCAAAGCCCCTAGCAGTATAAGCCATGCATTTTTTTCAATAAAATCTACAAAATCGCCGGCCGCAATTAAAAAACTTCGCGGACTTGAAAAAGCCTGTGCAAAGGCTTTTTGCCGGCCAAAAGAATAATTACCGGCTGCAACCGCTTCCGGACGTATTTTAAACGCAGTTTTGCTTTTAAAATTAAAAGGAGAGTTTATAGATTGTATTTTTTGAATTAAAGGACGGATTCCTGCAGAAGAAAAATGAAAATTTCTTCCGGAAGAGGCTCCGACGCAACTTATTATTTCCATATATTCTCTATCGACACAAAATAAAAGTCTTATTAGAATAAAACTATCATGCCTGAAGAAAAAAAAGTTGCCGTTCTCCCGTTAATTGCACTTGGCATAGTTATGGGGCTGTTTTTAAAATTGTTCGTAATAGATGTTCTGCAGGTTTCAGGCAGTTCAATGGAAGATACAATACATGATGAATCTGTTATCGCCGTAAACCGGCTTGCATACGGAATTTCACTTCCATTTTCTTCTTCGCTTATTGTTCAGTGGAAGAAGCCTGAATGCGGCGATATCGTTATTTATCTATATAATAATAAAATAGTTGTAAAACGGTGCGTAGCCGCAGAAGGCGATGCACTGGATTATTCGGTCGATTCGGGATATAGTTTATTAACAGGTGGGAATAAAATCACATTAACTTTTCAGCAGTATGAGCAGATGAAAAACAGTCATTATGTTCCAGAAGGCTACATTCTTGCTGTAGGTGATAATTACTCAAAATCAATTGATTCAAGAACCTATGGTTTTGTACCTGCCAAAAACATTCTTGGAAAAGTTATATGGAAATGAACACTTTTTTCAAAAAAGAGCGTCTCTGGGTTGCAGGTATCTGTGTTACCCTGTTCATGGGATTAATCATCTTTCAATATGGAAAAATAGCTTTTTCACCGGAACGTAAAATTATTCCGCGGCAGAGTATTCCTGAGCGCGGTTCAATTGTAGACAGAAACGGAAAACCGCTTGCCGTACAGACAAACTTTTATCATTTCGGACTGACTCCGTCAGCTGTAAAAAATCCTGAAAACCTTTGCAACGATTTTGCTCCTGTTCTTGAAATGGATGAAAGTGAAATTTTACAGAAGATAAAAGATGCATCAAATTCTCCATTTGTGTATATAAAGAAAAAGATAAACCAGAGTACATACGATGAACTTGTTCAAATCATAAACGAAAAAGGCTATTCCGGACTTCGTTTTGACAGGATTCCAGGCCGCGTTTATCCTGAAAACGCACTTGCTTCGCAGTTAATCGGCTACATGGGCGATGACGGTAATGGGCTTGCCGGCATTGAATATTCCCAGCAGAATATTTTAAGCCCTGTGCAGAAGCCCGGAGCAACGGCTGCAAACGGCAATAACATTTACCTCACGATTGATGCAAACCTTCAGTATAAGCTTGAAAAAATTGCACAGCAGACAATGAATACAACGCAGGCTGCAAGCATGATGCTTATTGCGGCGGAAGCCAAAACCGGGGAAATAATCTCTTACATAAGCCTTCCTTCTGCAAACCTTAACGAATACGGAAAGGCTTCTAACGAAGCAAAAATAGACCGCCCTGCAATGACTGCTTACGAACCTGGTTCCGTTTTTAAAATCTTTACGGTTGCGCAGGCTTTGGATTCCGGCGCAATAACCCAGAATGAAACATTCGTTTGTGACGGAGTTTATGAAAAGACCTTTGCAGCCGGCGGACATATAAGGATTACCTGTCTTGGTCATCACGGAAAGATTACAGCACGCGGAGCATTGCAGTATTCGTGCAACGATGTTTTAGCCCAGATTGCAGAAAAAATAGATACGGATGTTTTTTTAAGCCGCCTTCATCTTATGGGGTTTGGCACAAGAACAGGTATTGAATTGCCTGGCGAAACAAGCGGTTCTGTAAAAAGTCCGAACGATAAACTATGGTCAGGACGTTCAAAGCCTACTATGGCAATCGGTCAGGAAATAAGCGTTTCTGCCTTGCAGATGATTCAGGCAGCAACAGGAATTGCAAATGCTGGAATTCCTGTAAAGTTAAGCGTAATTTCTAAAATTACAGATAATGAAGGCAACACGGTTTACGAGCATAAACCTGTTTTCAATAACAGAACTTTCAGCAAGGAAACCGCAGACTATGTTTTAAGCTGTATGGAAACAACGGCAGAAGCCGGAACCGGAACCCGTGCGCAGCTTGGAGATATTTCAATCGGCGTAAAGACAGGAACGGCACAGATGGCTGACCATGTTCACGGCGGTTACAGTACAACAGACTTTTTGTCTAACTGTCTTGCAATCTTCCCTATTGAAGAGCCGGAAATCATTCTGTACATCGTAATAGAAAAAGCAAAAGGTGAAACCTACGCCGGAAGAATTGTAGCACCGGTTATTGCTGAAGCCGCCGATACCATAATTGACCACCTTGGCTTAAGCCGCGGTAATGCAGCTTCTCTTGCACATTCAGGAAGGGTTTCTATAAAGAATTCTGCGCCTGCAACTTTGGGAGCAACATTACCGGATTTTACCGGAATGTCAAAACGTGATTTAATTCCTCTTCTTAACAGGGAAGATATAAATATTCACATAAACGGAACAGGCTGGGTAATTTCTCAGGAACCGCCTGCTGGAACGCCTATAACAAAAGGAATGGAAATTGAGCTTACCCTTGAATGAAAATTTCTCTAATGATAATTTATGGAAAAACAATTCCACTCTTTTAAGAAATAGATTTCCAGAACTGTTTAACCTGCTCAAAACTGATATAGATAAAGTTGAACTTGCCTTGCAAAACGGCACAAATCCTTTTCCTTTCTGGCAGACAGAAAATGCAAAAAACGGAAACCTTACGGTTCGCGAAAATTCAATTCTTCTTCATTCAGGCTATAATCCGGAACGAGAAGCACAACAGGCCGCATCTTCTTTTGATTCACAAAATTTTGAAGCGGCTCTTTTTTTAGGTTTTGGGCTTGGTTATCTTCCGGACAGTTTTTGCAAAACACACAAAGATAAAACAATAATCCTTGTAGAAAGCGAACCGTTACATTTTCTTGCAAGTCTTTTTTACTTTGACTGGAAAAACATCCTCCTGCATGAAAAATGCATACTTGCAATAGGATGTTCGCATCAGGAACTGCTTGGAATAGTAAATCATTTTGGAATAAAAAACTGTGTTGTTTTCTGTCAGAAAAATCAGGCTGCACACGCAGATTCATATTTTGAAGGTTTCCAGAAACTTCTTGAGCGAAACCGGCAGAAAGAAGAAATAAACTCAAATACACTTGAGCGATTTGCCTCTTTGTGGCTGAAAAACAATTGCCGCAATCTTGAAAAAGCCTGTCTGCTTGACGGAATTAATATTTACAAAGACAGCGCGGCAAAGCTCGATGCAGTTATTCTTGCGGCAGGTCCATCGCTTAAAAAAGTAATTCCACATCTCGCAGAAATAAAAAAACGCTCTATATTGATTTGCGTAGATACAGCCTTGCGGGCATGCCTTAAAGCCGGGGTTGAACCTGATTTTGTCATTCTGATTGATCCGCAGTATTGGGCTTCCCGCCATATTGAAGGTTTAAAATCAGCTTCTTCTGTTTTAATAACGGAAGGAGCCGCCTACCCTTCTGTATTCCGTTTTAAATGCCGCAAAACTGTTGTATGTTCTTCGCTTTTTCCACTTGGTCAATATTTTGAAAAAAAACTTGCTCTGGCAGGAGCTGTAAATGCAGTCAAAGGCAAAATTGATACAGGCGGAAGCGTTGCAACAAGTGCCTGGGATTTTGCCAGATTTATTGGTGTAAAACGGATTTTCTTTGCAGGGCTTGATTTAAGCTACCCTGAAAAAAACACACATATAAAAGGTTCAACCTTTGAAGAAGCCGCCCACAAAGTTTCTACCAGAATAAAAACTGCTGAAACACAAAGCTCTGACTACCTTTTTTCTATACAGACGGAAAAAGCTTTTGACTATACAGGAAAACCTGTTCTTACAGATTCCAGAATGAAGATGTTTGCATGGTGGTTTGAAAGCCGGCTTGCTTCTCCTGATTCAGCCGACACATATACGTTCTGTCCGGAAAACCTTGCAATTCCGGGAATTAAACTTTTTTCTCTGGAAGACTTTTTAAAAAATGAAATTAAAGATAAAGAGAAAAAAGATTTTTTTGAGCATGCAGCCAAAAACAGCTGTGAGAATTTTTCTGACGAACAGAAAACTGAATTAAAAAATCAGTTTGTAAGAATAAAACAGGAATTATCAGATACGTTGCAGAACTTAATAGAAAATGCACAAAAAGGTTATTTTATCTGCGAAAAGATTATTTCCGGTTCTGAAAAAAATATAGAGCGTGCATTGCAGAAACTACAGGAAATAGATGTCAGCATTTCTGATAGTTCAGTAAAAGAAATCGTTTCGCTTGTTTTTCCTACAGAAAAGCAGCTTAAGCGGATTTTTGAAGAAGAAACTCCCCCGGACAACGTAAAACAAGACAAGCTAAAATCTAATATTTTCCGTTCAAAAATAATTTACAGAGAACTGAAAAAAGCCATTTCAGACTACATAAAAAATCTTTCATAAAAAGTTAATTTTTTTTCAAAAAGCTATAAACTTTTTTTCCCGTCCACCGATAAATAATATATGTGCAGACAAAATGCGGACGGTTATTGACATCCAGACGCCTGCAAAGGTGTCTGCTCCATGTTTACTTAAAAAGTTGAAAAACGGTGTGAGGTTTTTCAACTTTTTTTTTGCCCGAAACAGTATCTATGAAGGACATCCGCCTTATAACAACCCCAAGAACAGTATCTGACCATGACTTTCGCATTATAACAGCGCAATTAACAGCACAATTCCCGCACTTTAACAACGCGCTATAGAAAATTGTCTTTTTTGCCGATAACATGATAGAATAAGTATAAACAAAGTTAGGATTTTTTTATGAATACTCTTCAGACTGAAAATTTAAAAGAAGGCATGTATTTTACGGATAAAGTTTTTCTTGATAAAACTTTTCAACTTCTTGATCCTTCTGTTCCTATCTCAAAAGACTTGTTAAAAGAACTTGAGGCATGGAATTTTAAACAGGTAATTACCAACGGAAATTCTGCAAACGCCGCACCTATGGATTCGAACGAAGAAGAAGCCGCAGAAGAAGTATTAGTTGAACAGAAAACTGATGAAAGTGAAAACTTTCTTGAAGACCTTCTTAAAAACCCTGAAAAGATGGAAGGCAAAACCGATGAAGAAAAACTTGAAATTTCACGCAATGTTTATAAAGAATATACCGGCTGGATTTTAAAGGTTTTTACACATTTTTCAACCCATACACAGCTTGATAAAGATGACATTTCAACAAAGATAAAGAACCTTTGTTTCTTTATGAAAGACAACAGCAAGTATTTTTTGCGCATTACAAATGAAAACTATCAGTTTACAAAAATTTATCTTGTATATCATTCAATGCGCACAATAGTAATATCCCTGGTAATTGGCTTACAGCTGCGCATGCCGCTTTCAAAACTGATTGAACTTGGAATTACTGCATTACTGCATGAAATCGGAATGATCAGGATTCCACCGCAGATTTACCTTACAGACAGAATATTAAACAAAAAAGAAAAAAAGCAGCTTTCAACGCATCCTCTTTTAAGCTGCCAGATTCTTCAGATAGCAGACTTTCCGCTTTCAATACAGAATGGCGTTCTAGAACACCATGAAAGAGAAAACGGTTCAGGCTATCCGCGCGGCTTAACCGGTGAAAAGATTTCGCTTTTTGGAAAAATTGTAGCAATCGCCTGTGTTTATGACGGTCTTATTTCTAACCGCAGCTTTAAGGAAGGACTTACTTCGCATGAAGCGGTTATTGAACTTTTAAGAAACGATTCAAAGCAGTTTGACCCGACAATCATAAAGGCTCTTATATACAGTCTGTCTTTGTATCCGATTGGAACCTATGTTTACATGGCAAACGGAAAAACTGCCCTGGTAAACGACATCAATCCGGCAGACTTTAAATGTCCTTTTGTAGAAATTCTTGGTGAAACTGACGAAAACGGAAAACCTCTGATAGTTCAGACAAACGAAAGTGATTTAAAAATTTCACGAGTTCTGACTGCAAAAGAGGTAGAAGAGACGATAAAACCAAAAACTTCGGATAACGAAGCTAATTCTAATTAAAAAAATCGTGTAAAGATTCCATTTCCGCCTTAAAAGAATCGTCTATTACAGGCGGATTGGATGCATAATATAAAATCTGTTTTAATTCTTCGCTGGAACGCACTCCCCATACAGGAATAACGTTTTCATACTGGTTAAAAAAACCGAAGGCAAGCTTTATATTCTGTACAAGCCCAGAATAAAGAGGCTTCATTGCAATAAAACCAACATCCTTGCTTTCACATTCTGCAACGAGTTTTTTTGATTCTTCATCCGTTAAAATATTGAACGGAAACTGAATTGCTTCAAAAATAGAATCTTCGTTTTTTGCAGAAGAATCAGTTGCAGAAGACAAATCTTGACCAGACGCCAGAACAGACATGGCAAGCGAATAATTCTGGGTTGTAAGCCCTACATGGCGTATTTTTCCTGATGCCAGAAGATTCTGCAAAGCCGCATAAATTCCGTCTTCACCGTTTTTTTTCGGAAGAAAATTTTCTATTTCAAGATGAAATAAATCAACATAATCTGTATGCAGTGAATCAAGGCTTTCTTCAAGATCACTGTAAAGCTGGTGAACGCTCTGCGCAGAACTTTTTGTAGAAAGGATAACATCCTGACGGATGCCATAAAGACAGTTGCCAAGACGTTTTTCGCTTTCTAAAGTTGAATGAGATGTATCAAAAAAATTAATTCCTGCTTCGTAAGCCTCGTGAACTAAGGCAATAGCCTGCTCTTCGTCCGGAATATCCTTTAAAGACATTGCTCCGAAAGCAGTGCGGCTTACCATTAAATTTGACTTACCAAGTGCAATATAATCCATAAATCATCCAAAAAAAATGCTGTCCGTATGTAAACAGGGTTAAGATTTATCCCAAATTACCACGGGCAGCAATTATTCCTATCTGTCGGTGCGCTCTACCGGTTTATAATTTCTGATTGCTTTCTGAATAAAGCCAACCAAATCATCAAGTGCAACACGCTCCTGTTCCATTGAATCACGGAAACGTACAGTTACTGTATTGAACAATGGATTCTTTTCAGAAGGATTTTCTTCTTTATATTCGTGAACAGTATCGTAATCAACTGTTACGCAGAACGGAGTTCCAACTTCATCCTGACGGCGATAGCGCTTACCAATAGAACCGGAAGCATCATAGTCAGTAACAAAGTCTTCTTTAAGCAGATGCTGAATTTCCTTTGCCTTTTCTGCAAGACCGTCTTTTTTCATAATCGGAAGAACGCCAACAGTAATCGGTGCAAGGCGAGGATCCAGATGAAGAACTGTTCTATAATCATCTTTTCCGTCTGTTCCGACATTCTGTTCTTCGTAAGCTTCGCAAAGGAACATAAGGAAGTTACGGTTAAGCCCTGCAGAAGTTTCTACAACATACGGAATATATTTTTTGTTTCCGTCTTCCTGATCGATATAAGACATATCCTTCTTTGAATATTCCATGTGCTGGCTTAAGTCAAAGTCTGTGCGGCTGTGAATACCTTCTATTTCTTCAAAGCCAATCGGGAAATTATATGTAATGTCGTAAGCATCTTTTGCATAGTGAGCAAGCTTATCGTGATGATGCCATTTTAGCTGTTTTTCCGGAATACCGTACTTTAGATAGAAATTCCAGCGTTCTTTTCTCCAGCGTTCAAAAGTTTCATCTTCTGTACCAGGTTTGCAGAAATATTCCATTTCCATCTGTTCAAATTCGCAGGTGCGGAAAATAAAGTTTTTGAAGATGATTTCATTACGGAATGATTTACCAACCTGTGCTACACCGAATGGAACTTTCATACGGTTAGACTGAACGATGCTCTTGAAATCTGTAAAAATACCCTGACAGGTTTCAGGACGAAGATAAATAAGGTGTGATTCATCTGCAATTGGTCCCTGATAGGTTTTAAACATAAGGTTGAATTCACGAACAGCCGTATATTTGCGGTTTTTGCTTCCGCATGTAGGACAGTTGATATTTGCATTAATATATTCAGCCATTTCTTCATGGCTCATTGTATCAACAGGTTTTCCAGGATCTTTATCCGGATTTGCTGCTACAAAATCTTCAATAAGTTTGTCTGCACGGTGACGAGCCTGACATTCAAGACAGTCTACCATCGGGTCAGAAAAATGATCTACGTGACCAGAAGCCTTCCATGTTGTGTGATGCTGGAAAATTGCAGAATCAAGACCAACTACATCGTCATGCAGCTGTGTCATATAATGCCACCATTCATTCTGAATGTTGCGTTTGAAGTCTACACCAAGCGGACCGTAATCCCAGGCGCCGGCCTGACCTCCATAAATTTCTGAAGCCTGATATACAAAACCACGTCTTTTGCAAAGCGAAATGATTTTGTCCAATGTACATTTGTGCTCATCATTTTGTGCCATAAAAAAACTCTCCTCATACACGCTGCTGGCGTGCAGCGTAATTTTAAAAGTGATATTACTGTAGCACAAAAAAGCCGTGGTGTATAGTTACTCAATGTGTAAACAATATAAAGCGTTTTCGCGGCACGGATGCCGCACCAAAATTACCTGAGACAGTTTTGGAACAAAACTGTCCATTAACAAAAAACATGGATGTTTTTTCGCGGCACGGATGCCGCGCCTGGATTGCCTAAGACAGTTTTGGAACAAAACTGTCCATTAACAAAAAACATGGATGTTTTTTGTTAATGATTATACCTTAAACTGGTCAATCTGCTCTCCAATTTCAGAGATTGAAGATGACATCTTTGAAGCAATTCCATTTAAGGCGGCTCCGGTCTCATTTATCTTTTTAGCCCCTACAGACATTTCATCCATTCCTTCGGTCATTGCAAATGTAGCATTCTGAAGACTCTGAACTTCCTGCAAAATCATCTTGTTTCCTTCGGCCATTTCAGCAGAAGCTGTTCGTACAGAAACCGTACTGTCATTCATATTATGCAGTGCATCTGTAATCTGCTTAGAACCTTCGTTCTGTTCCTGCATAGCAGATTTTATCTGCATAACAAGCGCATCGGTTTCTTCGAGCTTGCTTGAAACAGACTCAAACGCTGTACTTGCTTCAATTGAGGCTGCCGCAACGGCCACAATTGAATCTTTAATATTTGTAAGCTGTTCACCGATTGTTTTAGACTGCTGTGTTGAAGTTTCAGAAAGTTTTCTAATTTCATCTGCAACAACCGCAAAACCTTTTCCAGATTCACCAGCATGTGCCGCTTCAATTGCCGCATTCATTGCCAGAAGATTTGTCTGACTCGCAATTGCCGAAATAGCGCCGTTTGCTTCCTGAAGCATCTGTGACTGATTTTCAATCTGTTCAACACGTTCATTAACAGCTTTCTGTTTATCAATACCAGACTGAGCATTAACCCGAAGTTCGTTGAAACTCTTTGCCATTTTATCAACAGACTGATTAACCGCAGATATATTGCCAATCATCTGTTCAACAGCTGCGGATGCCTCAGAAACCCCAGAAGATTGTGAAGTAATCATATGTTCAAGAGATTCAATATTTGAAGCAATTTCGTTTACAGCACCGGAAGTCTGACTTACAGACATCTTCTGGCTTTCTATCTGTTTGCGCATTGAATCAATATTAGCAATGATTTGGGTAATCGAAGTTGCCGTATCATCTACGCTAAGGCTCATGTCCTCTCCGACTGTACCCAATACAGAATTAGATTCCTTAACCTGCGCAATAATCGAATGAAGTTTTTCCGTAAACTTATTGAAGCCTTTTACAACATTACCTATTTCATCATCGGAACTGACTTTTATACGCTTTGTTAAATCTGCATTTCCACTGGCAATTTCAGTAATAGAAGTTTCTACTTCTTTAAGAGGATTCAAACTAAGAGAAATGATTATTGTACTTACTATAGACGTAATAATAAGGATTACCACAATTACAGAAAACATTGTTGCCGTCATACGGTTTATAATCCCGAAGAATTCATCATAAGGGGCCATACAGAAAACAGCCCAGTTATTTTGGCCTTCTACCGGCTGATAAGAAGCAACCATTTTCTTTTTAAGTTCAGCATTATAAAAAATCCTGTAAGCTTTGTGACCAGCCATCGCATCTAAAACAGCTTCCTGCATTGCACCTGTAGTAGATTCTTTCATATTCAAACCAGACTGAATGTTATTGATATCAGCATCTGCAACAAGGCTGCCTGAACGCATATCAATAATGAACGGATGACTGTCTTTTCCAATCGTAATATCAGTACACAAGTCAGAAAGTGTCTGAGAATAGAAAACCGCAGCAAGTACGCCGGTAATTTTACTTGAACTGTCCCGTACCGGAACAGAGTAAAAAACCATAAGTTTATTATTTACAGGACTAACATTCGGATTAGAAACGAAATGTTCGCCTGCCAAAGCCTTTTGGAAATATTCACGGTTGGAACAGTCGATGTATTTTCCTTCGCCAGAAACCGTCATGCCTTTAACATCAAAATAAGCAATATTTTCGTAATTTGAATCGATTTTTCTGGCATCATGTACAACAGACCATTTTTCCTGCGTAGATAAATTCGGATTCTGAATTACGCTTGTACTGGCAAAAGCATCGAGCATGTGAAATTCACGTTCGTTTGCCATTTTTACCTGAACAGCGACTTTCTCTGCAACTGTAGTAATTGTCTGTTCAACTGATTTTTCAAGAGCAGGTTTAGATGTAGTAAAAGCAATAAAACCAAGTATTACATTTGAAACAATAACAACAAACACAAGAAGTAAAATGAGTTTAAGTTTAAGACTCTTCATTTTCATACAACTTACCTCTTAGTAAATTAAAATATCCCAGCCAAGAAACAAAAAAAAAGAATAGTTAAAATTCTAACATGCTATATAAAAAAAACATAATCGTATCAGAATCAATTATCGAATTCGCTAAAATTAAAATGACATTATGGCTAAAGAAAGCCACGGAACTTCCCGGAAGACTGTTACTGACAACGCTGATTAGACGCAATTAAGGAACTGTGATAAAACGCATTATAAATATTGCACGATTATTGGCGCAATATTTATAATGCGTAGGCTCTGGAATGTTAAAACCCCGGTGGCAGAGGAGCTTCTATTACAAGTTCCTGCTTTGTTACAGGATGAATAAATGAAAGGCTCTGAGCATGAAGCATTATGCGGCTTTCAGAGTTTCGGGCTCCGTACAGTTCATCGCCTGCAATCGGAAGTCCCTGGCTTGCAAGATGAACACGAATCTGGTGCGTTCGCCCGGTTACAGGACAGGCACGGATTAAAACTGTTCCTTCAGCACCAGCACCGCAAGCTACTTGCCGGACCTCGCCAACAGCGCCTTTGTTTTTAGCGGCATCAGACATTTTACGATTTCTTATTTGAAGCACTTTAAAATCTGTATGAGAAAAAACACCGCCTTTTTCCTTACTTAGAAAGCCCCATTTAGCCGCCTGACTTTTTGGACTTATTCGCCCCATATACATTTCTACAGAAAATTCTAAATCGTTGTGAAGTTTCAGTTTTGTGCCGCAGTGAGCAGAAGCTAAATCACAAACGGCAAGATAAGTTTTTCTTGCACTGTGTTCTGGAGAGCTTGAATCAAACATCTTATGAACTTCTGCGTTTACCGTGCGCTGTTTTGTAAAAAGAATCACACCGCTCGTTTCTCTGTCCAGGCGATGCATAATTCCTGCATAAGGCGGATTTCGTAAAGACGGATTTTTCTTCCATAAATATCGTATTATGCTTGCATGAAGATTATCACGGTCGCCTGCAATAGTAGCTTCGGTAGGGAAATATGCAGGTTTATTTACAAGGATAAGATATTCGTCTTCAAATAAAATGTCTTTATCTGAAACTTCAAAATGAATGTCATCGGGCTTTTTTTCAAAGAAGAATTTATCTTCGTCTATAACAGCTGAAATTCTATCATCCGCTTTTAAAAGAAATGAAGGCTGCCGTACCTGATGCGTATTTACGGTTATAGCCCCGGCCACAATGAGGCGCCTTATCTTGCTGTTGGAAAGTTCGCAGTCCATGCCGTTTTGCTCAAAAAAATCCGGCAGATTTTCGCGGAGAAATAAGTCCAGACGCGAAGCAGCATCTGCTCTTTTAAAAAACTCTTTTACGCTCATTAAAAAACCTTATCGCTTTAGCAATCAGATGATTTTAAAATCCGGTCCCTGAGGACTTTCAAAAATCTTTACGCGGCAAGGCTCAAGCAGAACATTATCGGCAAAAGACTGGATGTTGCATATTTCCGGACTGAATAAATCTTCGGGATTATAGGAAAGCTCAATTTCACATGATTCGCCTTCGCCTGAAAGACGCGAAAAAGCACCGTTTAAGCGGACAACATCCTTTACTACGGTAAAAAGCGCCTGCTTGTGTTTTTCTTCAAACTTTTCCTGCAGAAATAGAAGCTGCATTTTTTCTATATCTTTGTGGCTGACAGATTCAGGTACAAATCCGCTTGAAATGCTGCAGTTGTTGCAGCGCTGCCATTCAGCAAAATCAGAAAAAAACTTGTGCCCCTGGATTTTTAGCGGTGCAAGCACCGACAGAAACCACGGAACTGCCCTTCCGCAGGTGTAAAATGTTTTGCAGGCAAAGGCAAGTTCCTTTATGTTGCGGATATCCTGAGAAGAAAACGTTGCAGTCGGCTTAGCCTGAAATTCAGGAAGATTTTCCAGCTGTGCAAAATCGATGTGGTTAGGATAAAGTGAAAGCGCAAATTCAAAGCGTTCGCGAAACAGCTTTATACTGTCACCGGGTAAAATTGCCCAGTCCATATCAAAGCCAAAAACAAGCCCCAAATCATTGAGCATGGCAATTTTTCCGGCATATTTTTTTTTGTCAAAAAGATAAAGGTCTCCGTCCTTTGTGCTTCGCGAAGTTCCAATAAGCGGAATTTCAAGTGAACAGAAAAGGTTTGAGCAGGCAGAAGCAATTTCCCTGTCTAAAGTGCCGACCGTAACAGGAATTGTTAAAAAAAGGTCAGGACAGTATTTTTGAACGGCAGAAAGAAAATTCAGCAGGGCTTTTTTATTGTCACAGGCTTCATGCAGAACAAATTCCGTTATTCCTTTTTTAGAAAAATCAGGAAGAGAATTCTGCGCTTCCTGTAAAGTTTTGTATTCTGCACTGTATTCCGTGGATTTTGCCTTCATGCATGCACCTTCCTGCAAGCAATTAAAGCATATTTTTATTTACAGGGCAACCAGAGAGACAGCAAGCATCTCGCATACACAGTTAAACCGCAAACCGGCTTGCCGGGTTCGTGGGAGAAGTGACTTGCTGTATAAAATCTTGATGCAGAATACAAAATATCACTCCTAATTGCCAAAAACATTAAACACCTATATTCTAAAAAATATGTCTGACAATACAAAAAAATCTTCACTGGCATTTGCCGGTGTCAAACTTTCTATATTAATACTTGCTTCACGGATTCTTGGCCTTGTCCGTGAAATGACAAAGGCTGCCTTTCTTGGAACCTCAGCCTATGCCGATGCCTTTGGAATCGCCTTTTTAATTCCGAATCTGTTCCGAAGGCTTTTTGCGGAAAACAGCATTTCAGTTGCCTTTATTCCAACCTTCCGCAGTTATATAGAAGAAGGAGAAGAAAGCCACGCAAAGACTCAGGAATTCGTTGCTTCCTGCTTTACGCTTGTTTCTTTTTTAACAGCGGTTTTTGTAGCGGTCGGAATGATTTTTACTCCGTTCATAGTAAAATTCTTTTTTAATAAAGACAGTGCAGAAATCCTTTTAGAAACATCAATTCTTACAAGAATCATGTTTCCATATCTTTTTGTAATTTCGATTGCAGCTTTTTTCCAGGGTATTCTAAATGGAATGAATATTTTCTCTCCTTCAGGATTTACGCCTGTGCTTTTCAACCTGATGGTAATTACTGCAACTTACCTGCTTTCACCAAGAATGGCAAATCCTGCACGCGCAATGTCTGTAGGTGTAATTTCAGGCGGCTGTATTCAGGCTTTATTCCAGCTTCCGTTTGTATTAAAAACCGGCTGGAAGGTTTACCCGGTAAGCATTGCCAAGGCCTTTACAAACCCGGGAACAAAAAAAGTAATGACTTTAATCGGTCCAACAATTATCGGAATGGCGGCTTACCAGTTAAACGATGTTGTTTCTACAGCCCTTGCAGGAAAAGCGGGAACAGGAATCGTTTCAAGCCTGCAGTATTCACTCAGGCTTCAGGAACTGATTTTAGGAATATTCGCGGTTTCCATTGGAACGGTTATTCTGCCTGATTTATCAGGACTTGCAAAAAATGAAAAATGGCAGGAATTTTCAGACATGCTTTGTCAGGCAATAAAAATTATCATGCTGATTACAGTTCCTGTTACTTTTTTTTCACTTGCTGCAGGGCGCGAAATAATTTCGCTGGTTTACAAGAATAATCGATTTACCGAAGAATCTGTAAGGCTTACGCTTGAAGCATTTAAATTCCACATTGCAGGTCTTGTATTTATCGCCTTAAATAGAATAATTGCACCGGCATTTTATGCACAGGGCAACACAAAAAAACCGACTCTGGCTGGCATTTACGGCTTTATCGTAAACATTCTGCTGGCACTTTTACTTACAAAACCGATGAAAGGAGGCGGAATTGCACTTGCCTTAACGCTTGCAAGCCTTGCCAATACGGTCTTTTTATTCGTATTTTTAAATAGAACAAAAACAGGAAATGTCATGCAGATTATCAAATCTTCTTTATTGTATCTTTTGAAACTTGCTGTCTTTTCTGTAATTGCGGTAATTCCTGTTCATTTTATTCTTCCAAAAAGCAACGCAGCATTTTCAGGACAGGGAAGAATCATTTCATACGGAATTCCGCTCAGTCTTTGTGCCTGTATTTTTGGCATTACAGGAATCCTGCTCCTGGTTTTAACCAGAGATTCCATAGCAGTTTCGATTATGAAGAAGATTAAAAACCGTAGAAGATAATTGCCGCTGAACAACTTACAGAAATCTACACGGCAATTCCTCAGGAGAAATAAAAATGGCTAAAAAAGAAGATACACTTTTAAAAACATATAAAGGACGGCGCGCAAAACTTTGCGAATACATGAAAAAGGCCGGAATCACCGCAGCGCTTTTTGAAGATACAGAAGGCCGCCGCGATCCGAATGTAAGATATTTTTCAGGTCAGCCAGGCGATGCGCTTTTTATTATTTTTTCAGATGAATCAAATTACCTTGTTCCCTGGGATGAAAACCTTGCCAAAAACATGGCTAAGGTAGATAAAATCCTTCCTTATACACGCTATGAACGTTCGAATGTTCGCGCAGTAAAGGCAATTTTAAATTCGGTAAAGGCACATTCAAAGGCAACTTTTGAACTGCCGGAAGCAACTCCTTACCCGCTGTTTTTGCAATATGTTGATGCCTTAGCCGGCTGGGATGTGCGCTGCCGTTCTAACAGCCTGCATCAGGAAGCTGACTATATGCGCGCCGTAAAAGATGACTACGAAATTGAATGTACGCGCATGGCAGCAAAAACGACCGACAGAATTATTGATTTAATAGAAGAAAAAATCCGCGCAGGTGAAATTAAGACAGAAAGCGATGTAGCTTTGCTTATTGAAGCAGAACTCAGGAAAGACGGCTGTGAAAAAACAGGCTTTGATACACTTGCCGCAGGTCCTGAACGCAGCTTTGCAATTCACTGCTTCCCGAATTATACGAATGCGCCGTGGCCGGCAGACGGTCTTTCTATTCTTGACTTCGGCGTAGTTTACAACGGATACACAAGCGACGTAACACTTACCGTCGCAAAAGGAAAACTTTCTGAAGCTCAGGAAAAACAGCTTACTTTAGTACAGAAAGCCTATGACGAATGTTTAAAGCTTTACGAAAAGGATGTTCCGGTTATTGCCGCTGCCCAGAAAGCTGATTCAATTTTTGCAAAGGCAAAGAAAAAAATGCCGCATTCTTTAGGACATGGAACCGGTCTTGAAATACACGAAGCACCGTTTGTAAGCATGCGGACAGCCCCGGAAGTTTTATTTCAACCAGGAATGATTGTTACGCTTGAGCCAGGGCTTTACTCCCCTGAAACAGGCGGCGCTCGCCTTGAAAACGATGTACTTATTACAGAAACAGGCAACGAAGTTTTAACGCATTCACGGATAATAAGAATCGACTAAGCACTGCGTGTCCCGGTAATTGGAGAAATTTTATCTCTTAAAGTCAGTTTAAAATTGATAAGAAATAAATTGTATGCTATTATTTCTTTTAACACCCTATAATTCATTTCATCCGGGCCTTTCTTAATTATTCCATTTTTTTAGAGGAAAGAAATCTATGAACAGCATCAAAATCAAACTGATTGCAGGAATTATTTTAATCATCGTTACGGCAATGTGCGTTATCGGCTTTATTTCGCACAGCGTTGTAAGTAAGGAACTTTCAAAAACGGTAGACCGTGAACTTACTTATCTTGCACAGGCAACAGCATTCGACATTCAGAATGTAAACAACAAGGAATACAAATTATTAGACAGCTTTGCCCTTCTCCCGGAATTCCGCGACAGAAACGTGGATTTAAAACACAAATGGGACACAATGAACGCAATTGCAAAGGCCGACAGCTTATACATCGGTATGGCAATTTACGACGAACACGGTGTCGGCTGGACAACTACCGGAAAATACCAGGATTTGCATACACGCGAATATCTTGCTAAAGCCTTGACCGGTAAAAAATCAATGCTTAATCCGGCATGGAGCCCTGTAAACGGCAAGATTTCAACTTTTTATGCAGTACCGGTTTATGATTTGCAGAACAAGATGAATGCCGTCGTTGTTTCTGTAATCGACAGTATTGCATTGAGCAACATCGTTACCGAAAAGGTTGTAGGTAAAGAATCACATCCGTATGTAATCAGTCAGCAGACAGGCTCTTACGTTGCTTCTCCAAATATTGATGACCTTAAAGAAGTAACTTATATCACTAAAAATGAAAGCCCGGAATTTCAGCCGATTATTGAACGCATAAAGGCAGGAAAAACAGGAATAGAATTCTACTATGATATAGAAACAAAAAAACAGATGGTTGTTTCTTATCAGCCGGTAGGCGGCGACTGTGACTGGTCAGTTGTTTGTGCAGCGCCAAAACAGGACTTTTTTAACGGCATAACGATTTTTATGCGTACCATGCTTGTAGGAATTGCATTGACTATTCTTCTTGTAATAATAATCGGAGCCGTTCTTATTGCAGCTTCTTTAAAACCGCTTTCAATACTTAAGGCTTCCATTACAGAAATTGCAAGCGGAAACGCAGACCTTTCAAAACGTATTGCAGTTACTTCAAATGATGAAATCGGAGATGCAGTAAAAGGCTTTAACGCATTCACAGGAAAGCTCCAGACGATTATCGGTGATGTAAAATCTTCTAAAGATGAACTTATGCTTGCAGGTGAAAATCTTGCTGATGCAACGGATGATACGGCAAGTTCAATTACACAGATTCTTGCAAATATTGAAAGCATGAACAGCCAGATAAGCAACCAGAGCCAGTCTGTAAGTCAGACCGCAGGTGCTGTAAATGAAATCGCTTCCAATATTGAATCTCTTGAACGAATGATTGAATCTCAGTCAGCAGGAGTTTCTGAGGCATCGGCAGCAGTTGAAGAAATGCTTGGTAATATCTCTTCTGTAAATCAGTCTATGGAAAAAATGGCTTCTTCTTTCAGTGAGCTTCGCTCTAATTCCCAGACAGGAATTTCAAAGCAGACGGCCGTTAATGAACGAATCAATCAGATTGAAAGCCAGTCTGAAATGCTTCTTGAAGCAAATACAGCCATTGCAAACATTGCTTCCCAGACAAACCTTCTTGCAATGAATGCGGCAATTGAAGCAGCCCACGCAGGCGAAGCCGGAAAAGGTTTTGCCGTTGTTGCTGACGAAATCCGTAAACTTTCAGAAACTTCTACAAGCCAGTCAAAGACAATCGGCGAACAGCTGAATAATATCAAAGAATCTATAAACGAAGTTGTAAATGCATCTTCTGAATCAAGCAAAGCCTTTGAAACTGTTTCTAAAAAGCTTGAAGAAACTGATGCGCTTGTAATTCAAATCCGTTCCGCAATGGAAGAACAGAACGAAGGTTCAAAACAGATTACCGATACATTGCACAACATGAACGACAGTACAATAGAAGTCCGCAATGCATCTAAGGAAATGCAGGCCGGAAATGCTATGATTCTTGAAGAAATTAAACAGCTGCAGAATGCAACACTGCAAATGACGCAGAGCATGGATGAAATGTCTGTCGGTGCCCAGAAGATTAACGAAACAGGTTCTGCCCTTACGGATGTTGCAAGCCAGATCAGCGATTCTATAAGTAAAATTGGCGAACAGGTAGACTTATTCAAAGTATGATTTTGATACGCGGCAGCCATGCCGCGGAAAAACTACAGCACGTCCATTTTAGCTTTTATTTCATCGCACAGGGAATCCATTGCTGTCGTCAATGACTTGTCTGTAAAGCTGTCTGACAAATCATTCATCATATTAAGCACGGCATTTGTTAATCGCTGACCTGAAAGCGGGATTGCCTTTATTTCGGCAGTTGTTCCATAAGACTGGAAGTTTGCCTTGCGTAATGCCTGTGCCGTAGAAAGAAGCCCTGGTTTTCCTTCAAGTTTTGCAATAACAAAATCAAGCTGAACGCGGTTTTTGCTTTTCATAAAGTCTGACTTTTTTTCAGACGGCAGGGAATCGCTCAATGTATGAAGTTCATGGAAAAGCTTAAGCAATTCCGCATTCTTTTCGGCACGTTCACTGTCTTTTAGAATATTCACAACAGAAGGAACTATGCTCGAAGTTTTTTTCAAAAGTCCTGAACCTTTACCAGCAGAAGCAGCAGGAACTGTAGAGGCAGCAGCACTGCCTTTTTCAACGCTATTTATGTCACCGCCGGATTTTGCAAGTGCATCACCAGCGTCTGCGTTACCAACGCTATCCTCTATAACAGTGCCGCCTGCATCACCAACTCCAGCGTAAGCATCAGCATTAATATCACCAGAGGCGGCAACACTATCTTCTATAGATTGTTCTGGTTCTGAAGATTGTTCAGTTTCTGAAAATTCATCATCCGGCTGTCCGCTTATAAAATCTTCATCAGGCGCGGCAGAAATCTGTTCTGATGCAATCTGGCGCACAAGGTCATCCAAATCATCATTTTCTGGTTCCTGAGCATTGTCTTCTGAATCTTGGGCACTTTCCTCTGTGGATGGGGCTTGAACCTGAACAGGAACGGGTTCACTGCCATTTTGTTCTATACCAGACGGCAAGCCCTCTGTTTCATCCATTCCGTCTTTTTCATTTACAAAACCAGTTTCGTCTATACCATCCGAAGTGTCCGAAGACATTTCTGCAGAAGGATCTTCCATAAATTCAGGTTCTTCTACAAACGGCTCATAAGCACTTTCCCCGTTCTGTGCATCTTCTGCAAAACTTTCTGAGGCACCTTCTGCAACATCTGTATCAGTTACAGAATCTTCATCCTTATCTGCTGAAATCTGGTCAGCAGCAATTCTTTTTGCAAGTTCGTCAATATCTGTCAATCCTTCTACCGCCTTACTTGTCTTTTCGGCCGCTTCTTTTGCTTTCTCCGCAGCTTCCGCTGCTTCTTTAGCAAAATCGCCGGCTTTCTGTGCTTCTTCTTCCGCAGTTTTCTGTGCCTCGCTAAGATAGTCTTTTATATTCTGTGGAAGAGCCATTCCATTATCTGCATCTTGTGTTGCATTTTGGTTTTCAGCGTTTTGAATGCCGCTATCGCCCTGATTGCTTTGTCTTTCCGGATTGTCTTGTCTGACAGGACTTTCTTTTCTGCCCTGAGCATTTTGCATCACAGGAGAACCTTGTTCTGTCTGACCAGACTGCTGCATCTGCGGTGAACTCTGCGGGAAAGGCTGACTCTGCGGAGCATAAGACTGCGGCATAGGAGGAACCTGCATTGGAGCCATTTGTGGCATAGGCATCGCCATCATCTGTGGCATTGGCGGCATCTGCATCTGCGGACTTTGCGGCATGGCATTGGATTTAGGAATATTTCCGTAAGCCGGATTAAATAAATCATCGTCTTTTAATTCTTCCATGTATGGCATGGTTGTCCGCGATGGCCCGTCAAAATCAGGCGGAAGATTTTCATCATCAGAATCAAGCACAACAGGTTCATCTTCGTCATCAATGGCAAGTTCATCATCTGCAAATTCAAGTCCGTTGTCTTCATCTTCTTCAAGAGATAAATTCTGCTCATTTCCAAATGCGGGAAATTCGAAATCATCGGTAACATCTTCATTATCTGTAGAAGATGATTCTTCTTCTGCATGACTTTCATCAACACCCATATTAAGAGGCGGAATAGTTTCATCAAAATCAGCGGCATCATTTCCTTCGGCTATGCGGCGCACATTTTCTTCTGTTACAAGTTCACCGAGCCGCTTAACAGCTTTTAACGCAATCGCATTATAGCGGTCATATTTTAAAACCTTGTGGTAGGCGATAAGCGCTGTATCAGCAGATTCTGTACATTCACAAAGAATCGCATAGATTAAAAGACCGGCCGGATCAGTAGGCTTTTTTTCCAGATACTTTTCAATATATTGTTTTGCCTTCTGAATCTTTCCTGCCTGCTGGCATCTGAACGCCGCATCTTTGAGGTATTCCACATAAGTTGGATTTATGCTTTCAATTTTCTTATAGGTTTCTTCAGCTTTTGCAGTGTTTTCGGTACACAAATAATATTGTCCGAGCAGATTTAAAGCCTGAAGACTGCGCGGATTTTTATCTAAAACAGAATTAATACGCTTTAATGCTTCTTCAAAATGACTTGCACTTATAAGAATATGCGCATACTGTAATGTAAAATCTGTATTTTCCGGTGCCAATTCTTCAAGTTTCTGCATTAATTCAACAGAATCCAGCTTCATTTCAAGTTTTTCACTCATCAAAGCTGCGCCTGCAATTGCTTTTTCTGATTCAGGTTTAATTTCAAGGGCTTTTCGGTAAGATTCCAGCGCCGCTGCGTAATCACTTTGTGCGGCAAGGCAGTTTCCCAAAAGTATATGCAATTCAGGATTTCTCGGGTTTAGGCCCACAGTCTGGCTGATAAGGCGCTCGGCTGTTTTTCTGTGCTGCGTTCTTAGCAGAAGTTTTGTATAATGCTGAATTGCTTCCTGCCAGCCCGGTTTTGAACGCAGAACCGCTCTATACGCAGCGGCGGCATTTTCATTCTGATTAAGTTCTTCAAAACTTTTGGCAATATTATAATTAAGAATCGGATGATTCGGGTCAACTTTTAATCCGCGGCGATAAGCATTTATGGCTTCTTCATGCTCATTTCTAAGTGCGTAGATTGAACCGATATGATTATACGCAAGAACATCGTTCGGGTTTTCTTCTATTACAGAACGGAAACATTCAATGGCCTTGGAATATTCTCCCATGAATTTATAGGTAAATCCAAGGTTATAAACTATTTCAGGGCTTGTATTACCGTTATTCAATGCCGCAGTAAGGATTTCTATTGATTCGTTATATCGTTTAAGCCGCCTGAAAATTCCGCCTAATCCAAGAACAACTGAACAGGCTTCCGGCGTTTTCTTTATAAGTTTTTCAAAATATGGCAGGGCTTCTTCGTCTTTTCCACTTTTTATATAAAGGGTTCCTAACTTGAACATTATTTTTTCATCTTCAGGATTTTCGGAAAGCAGAGATTTGTAAAGCCGTGCAGCAAGGGAATAATCCCTGGACATTACTGCCGAATCTGCGCGATTTAAAACTATTTCTTGTTCGGTCATAAGATGCTCCTGTTATTCACTTTTTTATTTTTTTGGTCTGGCAAAAACTTCTTTGGAAAACGGTCCTATAATTCTGTCATCATAATTAGAAAAAGATGCAACAGAAAAATAATATAGAGAACCGTTTTTTAAGCCGCTAAGCGTAATAGAAGTTGATTTGCCTGCATTTACAGGGGATGAGCCTTCCAATGCGTATCTTCCGATATATTCTCCCGGACGGTTACCGTAATAAACATAATATCCTCCGGCACTTTCGTCAGCAGAATGACTCCAGGTTATTGTTACACAACCATCTCCGCTTTCAGCTTTTACAGAAAAAGGAGGAAGCGGCGGAGAAATTTCGTCATAGTTTAATGTAATCTGAGTAATTGAAGGCGTTACGCGACCACCACCATCAGGCAGCAGTTCCGCCGCAAACTGAAAAAAGCTTCCTGCAATGCCTGCAAGTGTTTTTCCCTGTTCAACGGGAATCCATTCAGGGCTGTCGTCTGTCCAGCCAAAATAATTATCGCCTGCACGTATGTACATTTGAACGGATGTCTGAGACGGAACATCCATTATTGCGTCTATCGAAGTTAAAACAGAGCCCTGCATAACCTTTATTGGCTTTGTTAAAAAACGTCCGCCGTCAATTTTATATAATTCAAACCGGGAATCTGCAAATGGATTGTCTGATTTTTTTATATGAGCAACTTCTCCGCTCATCATTTTTATGATTCTAAAATCATCCAGACGCCCCGTATACTGCGGACACAAAGAAACATAAGCCGGAACACCAAGCACCATCTGATAAATGTCTCCGCCTTCATGGCCTGTTGAAGTTAAATATTCCATGGATTCTGCAACACCGTTAACACTGTATTCCAAAAGCCCGGATTCTTCGTCATAACTTACTTTATGTCTTGTCCATGAATCAGGAATTATTGTCGTTGTGCCTGAAATTAAAACTTCACCTTTATTTTTTGAATAACCTTCAAAAATGTTGGAAAAACGCCATTCAAGATGATTATTAAAGAAAGTTGCCGTTATTGTCTGATAAACAGGATAGTCGCCTACCGTTCTTGAAGAACGCCACGAAAAAAATCGTTCACCGTTTTCGGAAATGGAAGGCGCAAGCCAGAATTCAATGGAAAATGAACCTATTCTGCCGCCACCGCCAAACATGGAATCCCTGCTGCCTTCAAGCAGCATTCCGTGTCCTGTTCCGCGGCTTAACGCAGCACCTTTGCCAAAGGCGGCATCATCAGTCAGTATGAAATCATTGGAAATAACCTTATACCTTCCGCTTGAATCAACCATTTCGCCATTTTCAAAATGAAGAAGCATATCCGTATAATCAGAAACCGCAGGCGAATTGCGTACAAGTTCAATACTCGGGTAGCCGAAACGTCCTTTACCTTCCGTAACTCCGTCTAATTTTTGAATGTCATGCCAGCCGTCTTTTCCGCCAAGTTTTAGGGATTTTGTAACGGCAAAAGAATTTAATAAAAACACTGGACAAACAGCTAGTAAAATCAGTATTTTTTTCATAACAACACTTTTATGAGCAATAACACGGTCAGAGAAACATTACATCAAACCGCATTAAAAGCCCCTTCCTCCAGCGGAGTTTATCTGTGGCGGAACCCGGAAGGTACCGTCATCTATGTAGGCAAAGCCAAAAACCTGAAAAACAGACTTTCTTCTTATTTTTCAGGACGAAAGGATATAAAAACCAGGCTGCTCATCTCTCATGCAAAAAGCATAGAATATATAACAACTTCAAATGAGTACGAAGCCTTTCTGCTGGAAAATAACCTAATCAAAAAATATACTCCGCGTTACAACATAGACCTTAAAGACGGAAAATCCTATCCTGTTTTAAGGATTACCAGAGAAGCCTTTCCCCGCCTTTTGAAAACACGAAGCATAATTCACGACGGTTCAACCTACTTTGGTCCGTTTCCGGATGTTGGTGCGCTGGATACTTTCATAGATTCACTTTACAGACTCTACCCTTTGCGCCATTGCAAAACGTTTAAAAAACGTGATGCACCATGCATGTATTACCATATAGGAAGATGCAAAGCTCCATGCTGTGCAAAAATTTCCCAACAGTCCTACAATGAATTTTTCGGCGAAATTTCCCAGCTCCTTGAGGGAAAAGGAAAAGAGACCTTAGACAAACTTACCGGTGAAATGAAAAAAGCCGCGAAAGATTTGAATTTTGAAAAAGCCGCCCGTCTGCGTGATGGAATTGCCGCATTAAAAGTAATGCAAAATCAGAATATTGTTGAAGATTTTGACAGCGAGGACCGCGATTATGTTGCCCATTACAGAGAAGGAGAACTTGTAAGCTTTACAGTTCTTAAAATGCGCGGCGGCAAACTGCTTGGGCGCGATAATTACAGAACAATCAGTTTGAACGAAGACCCGGATTTAATTCCAGAATTTGTTCAGGCATATTATATAAATAAAGATGAAATTCCACCGCATATTTATGTTCCGACTCAGGACGGACTTGAACTTATAAGCCGCTGGATAAACGAAGAAATAAAAGCCCCGTGCGAAATTCATCTTGTCACTGACAAGATTGAAAATGCGGGCCGGCACAAAGCCGCAATGAACATGGCCTTTGAAAATGCCCATGAAGATATTATCCGCCGCCTGCGTGACAGAGGCGATATGCCGGCCCTTGAAGAACTTAAAGAGGTTTTAGCCCTTGATAAACTTCCTCTCAGAATCGAAGGGTTTGATATTGCCCACATCGGCGGAAAATTCCCGGTTGCAAGCCTTATAAGTTTTTACAACGGAAATCCGGACAAAAAAAATTACCGTTATTTTCGCTTAAAAACGACAAACGGAATAATAGACGATTTCCAGTCCATGCGCGAAGCGGCAACAAGAAGATACAGCCGTCTTATAAATGAAAATGCAGAACTGCCTGATTTGATTCTTATAGACGGAGGCATCGGCCAAGTAAATGCAGTAAAAGGCGTGCTTGAAGCCTTAGGTGTGTACATTCCGATTGCGGGCCTTGCCAAGCGCGATGAAGAAATTTATCGCCCGAATGACAGCACACCGATTTCCCTGCCAAAAAGAAGCGACGCTTTACGCCTTTTACAGCGCGTCCGCGATGAAACACACCGCTTTGCAACCAGTAGAAATCAGACTTTGCGTACAAAAGAAAACATCGTAAGCATTTTTGAAGAAATTCCGGGTGTAGGACAAAAGCGCGCAAAGCTTATCATGCAGACCTGGACAACACTTGAAAACTTTGTTTCCGCTGATACAAAAGAAATATCCGAGACCTTAAAAATTTCTGTCGAAAAAACTGAAGAGATTATTGAAAATGCAAAGGTTCTTCTGGAACTCAGGAATGAAAAAAAGGAAAAGACGGGCAATATATTAAAAGTTGCCGCAACAACCGCACAAAAAGCGGAAAGTTCCCGCTATATTTCAAACCTTGCAGCAGCCGCGCTTTCTGCCGCAGAATTAAATGTTGCAGAACAGGAGCCGACATACGGCGATAAAAAATAAGCGCCTGCCGAAAAAAGCAGGCGCTGTAAAAAATCTAGTCCGCTACAATGATATCAGGCGCATCAGGTTCATTTTCAAGAATCTGGCCGCCAATTCCGTCGGTAATTACCGCATCAATTTTACTTGAATCAACAGCCTTAAAATTGCAGACAACGTTAATTTTATTTCCGGCTGCAACAGCATAAACACGACCAGTGGTTCGTTCAATCATTGTCTGTGTAGTAAGGGCTTCTTCATAAACATTTACGGTAAGTCCGTGTTTAATAGAAAAACCGTCTACACCGATAAAACTCTTGTTTGCCCAGATATTCTGAAGCAACGGAGAAGAAAGCGAGCCGCTCATACTTCTGGACTTTGCACGAAAAACGCCGCCTGTAAAAATAACCGTAGCATTTTCGTCTTTATTTAAAAGGCGGACAACATCAACATTGTTCGTAACAATCGTAATTTTTTTGTTAGTCTTTAAAAGACTTTCTACAACACTGACAGCCGTACTTCCGCCGTTTACGCAGATAATATCTCCGTCTTCAACTAATTCTGCAGCCTTTGCACCAATTGCGGCCTTTTCTTCTTTGAACTCAGAAATTTTTTCAGAATAATCAATTTCAAACTTTGCAGATTTTTCAAGAACGGCACCGCCAAAACGCCTGCTTAAAAGACCACGATCGCTTAAATATTTTAAATCACGCCTGATAGTAAGTTCACTTACGCCAAAAGATTTTGAAAGCGAACTTACCTGAACGTGGCCGTTACTGCGAATCATTGCTAATATTTGCTGTTGTCTTTGCGCCGGTATCATATAATTCCTATAAACAGGTTTCTTACAAATTATTTTCCAACCAAAACCCAAAACCTGCTTTTCGTTTTATCTTTAGAAAATAAACGAAAGTAGTATTGTTGTCAATCAACTATAAAAAAGCTGAAAGTGCCTCACAAGTTTTTCGGCCGGCGCACCGGCCCGCACATAACTTTGGCGCACAACAGTTCGTTTTCCATGCATGGCTTGCGTATACCGGATTTTGGCGTATAAACATGTCTTTATCACTCCATTGCCCAAAATATCGGCTGGCTTTATACTATAAGCTATGAAAAATGTGGCACAAAAAAAGCAGTGGTTTGAAAATCCTGAATTCTGGCTGAATTTCGGTCCTATTATGTTTGACAGCCAGCGATGGGCTGAAGCGCCGAATATTGCCAGGCGAATCGTAAAAATTGCAGGACTGACAGAAGGTTCATCTATTCTTGATGCAGGATGCGGCCCTGGAAGAATCGCCGTAGAACTTGCCGTTCTTGGCCTTAACGTTACAGGCGTTGACATCATTCAGGATGAACTTGATGCAGCAGCAGAAACCGCAGAAGATGAAGGCGTTAAACTTAATCTTGTAAAGGCAGACTTACGAAGTTTTACAGAAGATTTTATAAAAAGCCAGAGAATCAACAGTGGAAAAAAATTCGATGCCGCATGCAACATTTACACTTCGTTCGGCTATTGCGATACAATAGAAGAAGATTTTTCTATTTTACAGAATATAGCAGGCTCACTAAAAGACGGCGGAACTTTCATCATGGAATGTACAAGCCGCGAAACTGCAATCATGTACTTTACCGAAGGCGAATGGTTTGAACGCGAAGGACAGACCGTCCTTACAGAGTTTACGGTAGAAGGTGCATGGGAAGGACTGCGGTCAAGATGGATTTTAATCGACAATAAAACCGGCAAGCGGTTTGAGCACGAATTTGTCCAGCGGCTTTATTCGGCCGCAGATTTAAGCCAAATGATGATAAAAGCAGGATTTTC
>JAEEWW010000116.1 GCA_016287815.1 Treponema sp.
TAATTTTGAACCTACGTCTTCTTTACTCGTTGTACTTTTGATAGAAGTTATTATTTTTTTCCATGCATTGTCTATGCTGTCTTTTTCTTCAAATCTTTTCCTGTCTATATTTGAAAAAACTTTTAAAATCATCTCCCGGCTGTTTAAAATCTCTTTTGACTGACACATTTGTGAAGCTGAAGATCTATCTATGTATGTTGATATTGCCGACTTAAAATTATGAATGTCTTTTTCTGTGTAATTATTCATGCCATTCACCTTTATCTAAAAAATAAATCTTTGTTCCTTCGTGCATATAATTTTCGTACGGTTCTCCCGGTAAAAATGTACAGAAAATCTGGTCATATTCTGGTAAAAGTGCAGTTAATTTTTTTCTTTTTTCAGGATCCAGTTCTAGCATAACATCGTCCATTAATAAAACCGGCTTTTTGCCTGTCATTTTTGTGTAAAAAACAGCCTGCGCTGTGCGCAATAAAAGCGAAATAAGTCTTCTTTGACCTGTAGAAGCAGACGGAATAAATGGCTTTTTATCTTTTATAAATTTTATTCTGTCTCTATGAGGACCAGATAAAGTTGTTTCCATTATTTTATCCTGCATTTCTTTTTCTTTTAAAAGAGAAAAAATTTCTTCAGGAGTAGGGAAGTGTTTACCAACTTCATCCTCTACTTCTTTCCAGGAAGGTTCATAATTTATTGAAACTCCTTCAATTCCAGAAATTTTTTCATACAATTTTCCAAAAATTTCATTAAATTGAAAAATCATATCTTTTCTTTTTTTCTGAATTACAAGCCCGTTTTCTATAAGCTGCTGATTATAAATATCAAGCATTTCATATTTTTTTTCTTTTAAAATTGTATTCCGGTTTTTTAAAACCTTTTTATATCGACGTAAAAAATCAAGATATAAAACATCATACATAGAAAGAGACTGGTCTATAAAAAATCTGCGGCGTTCAGGCTCTCCAACGGCAAAAGCCAAATCATCATGGCAAAATAATACACAAGGAATTGTATTGATTAACTCTTTTCTGTCATGAATTTTTTTACAGTTTTTTTCTATTTTCTTTTTAGAATTTTCATATAAAACAGAAATGTTTTGCGTAGCCTGACTTTCTTCCCTGAAAAGTGCCCTTATTTTGTAAACCTTTTCACCGTTTTTTATAATTTCAGAATCAGAATTTGTTCTAAATGAATTTCCATAAGAAGACATATACAAAGCTTCCAGAAGGTTGCTTTTTCCCTGGCCATTTTCACCAACAAAATAGACCTCCTTTGAAAGAAGGTCTATCGTGTCATTCTTTAGGTTTCTGAAATTATATAATGATAAATTGAGAAATGGCATTATTCTAAGTTCATAGGCATGATTATATGGAAATAATCTGCTTTAGGTTCTGAACGTAAAGTAATTGCCTTCATTGTTTCTGTAAATTCAAATGTTACTCTTTCTGTTTCAATTACTTTTAACGGATCACCAATATAACGATAATTCAAGGCCATTGTAACTTCTTCACCTGCATATTCGCATGGAATTTCTTCATCAGCTGTACCGATATCAGATTCCGGTGAAATAAGTTTTAATACCCCAGGACTTACCTTAAATAAAATTCTACAGATTTTCTTATCAATCATCAAAGCTATGCGCTTAAGTGCTGCTTCAATATCGCTTTTCTGTACCTGGAATGAATAAAGCTGCTGTTCTGGAATAACCCTCTGATAATTAGGAAATTGACCATCCAAAAGCAATGAAGAAAATTCATAATTTCCGAATTTAATAAAAATCATCTTATCTACTACAGCTACAGAAATATTTCCTTCGCTTGAAGCCTTTTTAAGAACACAGTTAAGAACTTTTACCGGTACAATTGAAGATGTAAAATCAGGAATATTTGTTCCAAAATCTTTTTCTATATAAGAAAGACGTCTTCCGTCTGTTGCAACCATGGCAATTTTATCTTCTTTCTTTGTAAAGTAAACACCTGTCATAAAATAGCGGTTTCCATCATCAGAAACAGCAAAAATTGTCTGAGAAATCATTTCCTTAAAATCTTTGGCCGGTACTTCAAAGAAAGGAACATCTGTTGTAGAAGCAATTTCCGGAAATTTGTCACTTGCAATGCTCTTTAACTGGAATTTTATTTTTTTGGAAATTGGTTTTATATTTACTTTTATGTCTTCCTGATCAAATTCAACTTCTCCAGAAGGTAAAGAAGTAAGAATACTCATAAGTTTATCACAATAAATAGTTGTTGTTCCTTCTTCTGTAACTTCAACCGGAATATGTGTTACAAAATTTACTGAAGTATCTGATGCTTTTATTGTTAATGTATTATTTTGTGCTTCAAGTAAAACATTTGAAAGAATTGAAATAGGACTTTTATTTGTAATAATTTCCTGTGCAATTGCTATTTCTTTTATTAAAGAATCTCTGTCAAAAGAAAATTTCATTTTTATACTCCTTATAACTTCCGCTTTTCAGCATCGCAAACAAAGATGTAGATTCCGTGTTTATTTCCCTTATATATTATTAAATTTATAAATTTAATAATAGTAATAATAAGCATTGTGAATTTGTGGATAACCTATTTATTTTTTTATAAATTATAGAATTATAATTTGTATAAATACTTTGTTATAATTCACAGTTTTTACACTTTTCAACATTTAAAAAAAATAAAAACAGGTTATTAACATAATTCTACCACATTATTCACAATTTATGAAATTATTTTTTATAGTCTTTAATGTTTCTTATAAGCATTTGGATAAGAGAATTCAATGAAGAATCAGTTTTTAGTAAATCCCTGATTTTTTCATCTGCGTGCATGGCCGTAGTATGATCTCTTCCGCCAAATTCCTGACCGATTTCCGGATAAGAATATTCAGTAAGTTCTCTTGAAAGATAAATTGCAATTTGACGTGGATAAACATATTTTTTATCACGTTTTTTGCTTTTTATATCAGTTATAGAAATATTGTAATAATCAGAGACTACTTTCTGGATTGTATCAATTGTAATTGTTCCTGAAAGCGGCTGACTGAATGTATCTCTTAACTGCTGCTGTGCAATTTCTATAGTAAGATTTTTGTTAACAAGTTCAGAATATCCAATCATCTTTGTCAAAGCTGATTCAAGATCGCGAACATTTGTAACAACGTTTTTTGCTATATAAGCTATAACATCTTCCGGAATTGATTTTCCAAGAGTTTCAAGTTTTTTCAATAAAATTGCGTATCTTGTTTCATATTCCGGTGGCTGTAAATCAACGATAAGTCCGTTTGAAAAGCGTGAGCGCAAACGGTCTGTCATATCTTTTAATTCTGTAACCGGACGATCACAGGTAAAAACCATTTGAGAAGAAGAATCATGCAATGCATTAAATGTATGAAACAACTCTTCCTGAGTCTGGGCTTTTCCCTGTAAAAACTGAATATCATCAAGTAACAGGACATCAAGATTTCTATATTTTGATTTAAATTTTTCAGTTGTCTGAGCTTTTATCGAAGAAGTAAATTCATTTGTAAAAGTTTCTGCAGGAACATAACAGATTTTAAAGCTGTCTCCGCGTTCCTGATAAATATAATTTCCAATAGCTTCCATAAGGTGAGTTTTTCCTAAACCAACGCCGCCATATAAAAGAATCGGATTATATGTTTTTCCAGGATTTTTAGAAGCTGCAATTGCTGCATTGTATGCATAATCGCTGTTACTTCCAGGAATAAATGTGTCAAATGTGTATTTTTCAAAAAGCTGCGGATGTTTTTTTAATGCTTTCTTATTTTCAGCTGACTTTGCAGAATCTGTAAAATTTAATGAAGAACCTGATTTTTTTTCTGATAATTTATTTTTAGTTGAATCAATGTCAGATTCATCAGAATTTGAAGACATTGAAACAATTTCAGAATCACTTTCTTCAGGATTAAAAACAGACTGATTGCTTATTATATGCTGAATTTTTATATTCGATTGACCTGTAAGTTCTTCAATTTTTTTAGAAACAAGCTGAACATTTCCTTTTTTGAGCATAGACTGCCATAGAAATTCAGAAGCAACAGAGACAGTTATAGTAGAAATTGTATCTTCTACATAATTCATATTGAACCAGAGTTTAAATTCAGTTTCTTTTCCACTTTTTATATATTGCTGCTTAATCTGTTCTAAAGCATACTTCCAAACATCTTCGTAATTATGTTCGCTCATGTGTTCATTATAAATAAAACATTTATTAATTCAATAGAGAATTAATAAATGTTTTCTATTAAAAACTGACAGGAATTGTCGATTAATCGCGACCTGTGTTAATCGGCTCTTCCCAAACTGTCTTTATTTTTTTCTGCAATATAGATATAATAAAAACATATTTCAAGAAAGTGATGATTTCTTGTTTCATCTGTTTTATGCAGACAGGATTTTTAATCATAACTTTTATCATTTAATCAAGGAAAGTAGTAATGACATCTTCTTATTCAGCAGGCAATATTCAAGTTTTAAAAGGACTGGAAGCTGTACGCAAAAGACCTGGTATGTATATTGGTTCAACAGGACCAAAAGGACTTCATCACTTAGTTTATGAAACAGTAGATAATTCAATTGATGAAGCAATGGCAGGATTTTGTGATTCCGTTCTTATTGCTTTGGAAAAAGATGATGTTGTACGCGTAGAAGATAATGGTCGTGGAATTCCTGTTGATATTCATCCTACAGAAAAAATAAGTGCTCTTGAACTTGTTCTTACACGTCTGCATGCCGGCGGTAAATTTGACAAAGGCTCTTACAAAGTTTCCGGTGGTTTGCATGGTGTTGGTGTTTCCTGTGTAAACGCTCTTTCAGACTGGATGGAAGCTACTGTAAGCCGTGACGGTCACATTTACCGCCAGAAATATGAACGCGGTGTTCCTAAAACTAAAGTTGAAGTTATAGGTGATTGCGGCGAAGATAAGCACGGAACAACAATCCGCTGGAAAGCCGATAAAACAATTTTTACAGAAACAACAACCTACGATTTTGATGTATTGCGTGACCGCCTTCGTGAGCTTGCTTTTTTGAATAAAGGTATAACAATTATTTTCCGCGATGAACGCCTTGAAAAAACAAAGGAAGAAATCCTTAAATTTGAAGGTGGTATAAATCAATTTGTTCAGGATTTAGACGAGGGTAAACAGGTTGTTCCTGCAACTCCAATTTACATAAATGAAGAAAAAGATGAAGTTATCACAGAAATTTCGCTTCACTATAATTCAGGCTATTCAGAAAATGTTCATACTTTTGTAAACGACATTAATACTCGTGACGGAGGAACTCATTACGAAGGATTTAAAAGTGCCGTTCGCTTTGTATTGAATAAATTTCTTGAAGCAAATGAAAAGCTTAAAAAGCAGCTTGATAAAGATGAAAAACTTACTTACGAAGATTTAAGTTCAGGACTTACAGCTGTAATTTCCATGAAAGTTCCGGAACCTGAATTTGAAGGTCAGACAAAGGAAAAACTTGGCAATACAGAAGTACGTACAATCGTTGATCAGGTTGTAAAAGAAAAACTTACATTATATTTTGAACAGAATCCTGCAACTCTTGAAGCAATTCTTAAAAAAGCAATTGATGAAGCTAAAGCACGTATTGCTGCCCGCAAGGCAAAAGACAATATGCGCAAAAAAACAATGAGCGACGGTTTTGGATTGCCGGAAAAACTTGCTGATTGTTCCGGTAAAGACCCTGAACTTTGCGAAGTTTATATTGTAGAAGGAGATTCTGCAGGCGGTTCTGCAAAGAAGGGCAGGGATCCTAAAACTCAGGCAATTCTTCCGCTTTGGGGAAAAATGCTCAATGTTGAAAAAGTTCGTCCTGAAAAGGTAATGAACAACGATAAGCTAGAACCTGTAATTGCAACTCTTGGTGCAGGTTTTGGCAAAGACTTTAATATAGAAAAACTTCGCTACCATAAAATCATTATCATGGCCGATGCCGATGTCGACGGTTCACATATCCGCACGTTGCTTTTGACATTCTTCTTCCGTTATATGCCGCAGCTTATTGAACATGGCTATGTTTATCTTGCAATGCCGCCGTTGTTCAAAGTTCAGCAGGGTAAGAAAGACCCGATTTACTGTTATTCAGATGCAGAACGTGATGAAGCATTGAATTCATTTGACGAAGAAACTCGAAAGAAAGTTGACGTTCAGCGTTATAAAGGTCTTGGTGAAATGGACGGTAAGCAGCTCTGGGAAACGACAATGGATCCGGAGCATCGTAAAATGCGTGTAGTTACAATTCCTGATGCCATTGCAGCTGATAAGATTTTCAGCGTATGTATGGGTGAAGAAGTAGAACCTCGCCGCCGCTTTATAGAAGATAATTCAAGCTACGCAAATCTGGATATTTAGTTTTA
>JAEEWW010000027.1 GCA_016287815.1 Treponema sp.
TGGATTTACCGGAACCTGAAACACCTGTTATACATGTAAAAGTTCCAAGTGGTATTTTCAAATCCACGTTTTTAAGATTGTGTTCACAAACGCCTTTAAGCTCTATGAACTTTCCGTTACCGCCGCGGCGTTCTGCAGGAATTTCCATACAAAGCTTACCGGATAAAAACTGGCCTGTAACACTTTCTTCTACGGTTTCTACCTGCCGCGGCGTTCCCGACGCTACAACATTTCCGCCGTGTATTCCGGCTCCAGGTCCAATATCTACAATCCAGTCGGCAGTACGCAAAGTCTGCTCATCATGTTCAACAACAACAACCGTATTTCCCAAATCGCGCAGGTACGTAAGCGTATCAATAAGCCGCTGATTATCACGCTGGTGAAGCCCGATAGAAGGTTCATCCAGAATGTACATTACGCCTGTCAAAGCAGAACCAATCTGCGTTGCAAGCCGGATTCTCTGAGCTTCACCACCGGAAAGAGTTCCTGCAGACCGGTCTAAAGTAAGGTAATCAAGCCCGACATTTTTTAAAAACTGTAAGCGGGCTTTTATTTCTTTCAACACCTGAGAAGCAATCTGTTTTTCTGTTTCACTAAGGTCAATCTTTTCAAAAAAATCAATTGTTTCAAGAACGGAAAAAGTCGTAAGCTCCATAATGTTTTTTCCGCCCACTGTAACTGCAAGCGCTTCCGGGCGAAGCCTCTTTCCGCCGCAGCTTGAGCAAACACGGTGCGCCATGTATTTTTCAAGGCTTTCTTTCATCGCATCGCCCCAGGCTTCTATATAACGGCGCTTCATGTCAGTCATAATACCGGCCCAGGCCTGATTATATTCAGACTGACCCGTTCCGCTCTGCTTATAGTAAATCCAATGAAGGATTTTATCAGAACCGTTAATTAAAACATCCTGCTGTTTTTCCGTAAGCTGATCAAAAGGTGTATCAAGCGTAAAACCATAGGCCTCTGCCACTGCCTGAAAACGGCACGTATTCCATGCAGATGTAGGATTGTACGGCAAAATTCCATGCTCATTAAAAGACTTGGATTTATCAGGAATAATAAGGTTAATGTCAAATTCCATCTTTTCACCAAGCCCCGTACATTCAGGACATGCGCCAAAAGGATTATTAAAAGAAAAAAGTCTCGGCTGTAATTCAGGAATTGAAATACCGCAGTCAGGACACGCATTTTTCTGACTGAAGAACACTTCCTGCTCCAGATAATCTTTGCTTAAATCAACTTTTGCACCGCTTGAAGCAATGGATTTTACAACCTCTTCATAAGCAGTCTCTCCCTTATTAACACGGCGGCTGACGGTAATAATTCCGTTTGCACTCTGCAAAGCCGTTTCAATAGAATCTGCAAGACGCTTACGGACATCCGCTTTTAAAACAATCCTGTCGATAACAAGTTCGATCGTATGCTTTTTCTGCTTGTCAAGTTTTACGCTCTCGCTTAAGTCTGCAAGAACGCCGTCAATACGTGCACGGATAAAACCTGCTTTTCTTGCATCGTCTAAAATCTTCTGGTGTTCTCCTTTCTTACCGCGGATTACAGGTGCTAAAATCTGAATTTTAGTACCTTCGTCCCAGGCCATAATCGTATTAATAATCTGATCGACTGACTGCTCCTGAATAACCCTTCCGCAGTTCGGACAATGCGCCACACCGATTCTTGCATAAAGCAGACGATAATAATCATATATTTCTGTAACCGTACCAACAGTTGAACGCGGATTGTTGTTCGTACTTTTCTGTTCGATAGAAATTGCAGGCGAAAGTCCTTCTATTAAATCAACATCAGGCTTATCCATACGACCCAAAAACTGGCGTGCATAGGAAGAAAGGCTTTCCATATATCTTCGTTGACCTTCAGCAAACAGCGTATCAAAAGCAAGGGAACTTTTACCGGAGCCTGAAAGCCCTGAAACAACTACAAGTTTATTACGAGGAATTTCGATATCTATATTTTTAAGATTATGTTCGCGGGCACCTTTAATAACAATTTTTTTGCCCTCTACAGGAAAAATATTCATGTGCTAAGTATAGTAAAACAAAGCAAATTTTTCAAATTTCTTCTCTAAAGAAGGGGCTGCCGAACCTTACGCACCGCTGCGTTTATTTTTACAATCTTCGCATAAACCGTATAAAACGGTTTTACTGCAATCAAGCGTAATTCCATGCTTTTCTAAAAGGTGCGCAATAAACTCTTTTGAATCACAGCAGTCAAGGTGAATAATCTTAGAACATGCCGTACACTGTACATGCAGATGCTTAAGACACTCGCCGTCATCTGCAATATATTGAAAAAGTGCTTTTTTTCCGTCTTCGGCAGAATGGCGAATAAGTTTTTTTTCTTCTTCAAGTTTTTCCAGCTGACGGTAAATCGTTGTAATATTGGTTTCTTCACCGCAATTATTTAAATAGTCAGCTATATTTTGAACAGAAACAGAAGTGTTCTTCTTGGATTCAAGAAATTCAAGAATAAGTTTTTTGACCTTAGTATTATATCCGCCTGTACGCATAATCTGATTATATAGAGAAGCTCTAAAAACTTCTAGTTTGTATCACATCAAAGCACTTTAGCGTGTCGCGTCAAAGTGCTTTTACATGCCGCATCAAAGTGCTTTTACATGCCACGTCAAAGTGCCTTTATAAATGAACAAAAAAAATATCTAATTTCTCCATTTTCGTGATAACAAATAAACCGAAAATCATTAAATTTTCTTTATGATGCTTGCAAAAAGTACATACTGCGGTATATAATTAATAAGTTATAGAAAAAGTTTTGTTCTAAAGGTAACCAAAAATGAGTTCAAAAAATGATTCAGAAAGCCCTTACAAGGTTAGAGCGTTTAAATCCATTGGTTTTAAACTTGTTTTAATCATCACCGTTCTTGTAATCCTTTCATTAGGAAGCCTTACCTTTGTTGTAAGCTACTTTTCAAGTAACGATGTCCGCGTAACCACTGAGGAAAATAACCTTACAATAAACACGCGATCTGCCGCAACCGTAGAAAACGAAATTGATACGGTCCGCTCAAGTGTTTCCCTGCTTATGGATTTGCTTTCAAACGCATCTTCAAATCCTGCATATGCACATCAGGCTTCAGCCCTTTATTTTGAACGAAACCAGCACACAGCTGCAATTATAGTTACAGGAGAAACACCTTCCCGTTTTGACAGAAAACTGATTAATACCCGCTTTTTTGTTTCAAACGAACTTGAAGTTTCCTGTGTAGATACATTCCTTGAACAGAAAAAATCAGAACTTTTGGAAGCTGCCAAAGGACAGACAATGATTCTTAACGCAGCTCCGGTATTTAACCTGCCTGTTCTGGTATTCCTTTATCCATGGGCAGAAAACGGAATTGAGCAGACACTTGCAATTTTCTTCTCTGCAGAAAACATGACGGAAGTTTTAGGAAGCGGTACTACAAACCAGTCATTTATCGTAAACCATGAAAATGATTTGCTTATTCATAGTGATTTTTCTATGGTAAAAGCATGCGCAAACTTTTCTTCTAATCCTCTTATACAGGAAATGCGCAACAACAATGACACAAACCGCCAGATTCTTTATACAGATCCTGAAGACGGTAGAAAATATTTTGGTGCTTACAGAAAACTTTCCGTTGCAGATTTAGGAATTTTTACTATCGTTCCTTACGATATCGTTCTTGAACCTGTATTCTCTACAATTTACAGGAACGTTTTCCTTACACTTATTGTTCTTTTCCTTGCAATTCTTTTCATCTGGTTCTATTCAAAAACAATCAGTAATCCGCTTCGCATCCTTACAAAGGCGGTTACAAACATCAAGCAGGGTAAATTCCAGGAAGCCCTTGAATATCAGATTAAAAAAGTAAAGGAAAATGAAATCGGCGTTTTGAACAACGGTGTAAAAGACATGAGCAAGGCTCTTATAACCTTCAGTAAATTCACCAATAAAACAATTGCTTTTAAGGCAATTAACGGAGACATGCAGCTTGGAGGCGAAACCCGCGAAGCTACAATCTTCTTCAGCGATATCCGTTCATTTACTGCAATTTCTGAAAAACTTACTCCAGCAGAAGTTGTAGACTTCCTTAACGTATATATGACCCGCATGGTTGACTGCGTAAACAAAACTAACGGTAACGTAGATAAGTTTATCGGAGACGCAATCATGGCTCTTTGGGGTGTTCCTAATTCTTCAGGCAGTGCAAAGCAGGATGCGTTGAATGCAGTTCGTGCTGCGTTAATGATGCGCCATTCATTGCACGAATTTAACGAAGGCCGCGGTGGAGATAAAAAACCAATTATCAGAATCGGCTGCGGTATTAACTCTGGTCCTGTAGTTGCAGGTCAGATGGGTTCTACAGAACGTATGGAATATACCTGTATCGGTGACGCAGTAAACTTTGCATCCCGTACAGAAGCCCTTAATAAACCGCTTCATACAGATATTCTTATTACAGAAAATACTTACGAATTAATAAAAGAATATGTCATTGTTGAACAGCAGCCTTCTGTAACCGTAAAAGGTAAGGAAAAACCTGTAAAGCTTTTTGCAGTTGTAAATATGCCGGACGCAACAGATATTCCTGGTGCCGGTGCAAAAGGTCCTAAAACAATGGCAGAAGTCCGTGACTTCCTTGGAATTGATCCTCCTGAGATGGCAAAGGTAGACCTTAATGCAGAAGAAAAGAAGTATAAGATTCAGTGATGTACTTGTAACTCTGATTTGCCTTTCGGGTGCAGCTTTAAATACTAATTTTTTTATAAAGAATTTAAACAGGGCACTTGTTAACGCAAATGCACAGCCAGTTGCAATAATTACATTTAAATATAAAACCGCACAGCGTCGTCTTGTAGACCGCATGATTTGGGATCGCCTCAAGCAGGAATCTCCTGTCTATAACGGAGATACAATCCGCACTGCTCCGCTTTCTGAAGCAACAATTTACTTTTCAGACGGCAATGTAATGGATTTGTATGAAAACACACTTGTTCAGGTTAATGTTTCTGAAGGCATTACAAACGTAAACTTTTCTGAAGGTGGAATCGACATTGCCACCGTTTCTTCCGGTTCTAAAATGCAGTTAAATTCCGGAGCTACAGCCGTAACCGTTGAATCAGGTTCACAGTTAAATGCTTCTGCAGCTGCAAATGCACAGGGTGAACAGTCTAACAATGCACTGCGAATCCAGGTTGTACAGGGGTCTGCCTCTGTTGCAGGCGAAGACGGAAACAGTCAGGTTATTAACGAAGGCGAAGTTATTTCAGGTCTTAATCTTGCAAACATGCCGACCTTAAGCGTAATTTCGCCTTTGCCAAATACAAAAAGCCTTAACCACAGCGGAACAGAAAAAGAAATCAACTTTTCCTGGGTTGGATACAACCTTCCGGAAAACAATTCCGTTGTTATCGAAACTTCTTCTGATCACAGTTTTGCACAGATAGCAAACCGTTCAGAGTTTGCAGGAATAAACAATGCAACACTTAAAGTTAACAACGGCAATACATATTGGCGCGCTTTTGTAGTTACAGATTCAGGCGAAAAACTTGAAGATACAGTTTCCAGCGGAAAGATTCAGATTCTGGATGCCCCTACTCCACATGAAATTTCACCTGTTCAGAATTATGAATATCAGTATAGAACTCAAAAACCTTCTATCCGCTTTATCTGGACCGGCAACGAATATGCAACAAGTTACTTATTTGAAGTTTCAGATAACGAAGAAATGAGAAATCCTGTAATCCAGCAGAGAACAGCCATGCCTTCAAGTATAGTTTCAACTCTGGGGCACGGACGATGGTACTGGCGTATAACTCCTTTCTATACATTAAATAATATTGGTTATGAAGATCCTTCTGCCATTGCAGAATTTGAAATTACCCAAAGCGGTTCACTTTCTCAGCCAAAGGCATATCTTCCACTGGACGGAAATTACGAAAATATTTCCGATGCAAAGGGGATTCCTTTTTCATGGAAGTCCGAAAACGAAGCTCAAAGCTATGTACTTACACTTTCTAAAAATGAAGACATGTCCAATCCTGTAGTAAAGAAAGAAGTAAGTACAAACGTACATCGTGAAAATCTTGCAAGCTTAGGTTCAGGCCGATACTACTGGACAGTCAGTCAGAAAGATTCTGAAGGCAATATTTCAGTTCCTTCCGATGTAAGAAGCTTTACGGCAATGGAAGGAAAGATTGAACACAAGGCTGTGTTCCCGCCTGACGGTTACACAATCGGACAAAATCTTATTGCAGATACACGCTTTACATGGAAATCAAATGTACCGTATCCGACAAGATTCCAGGTTGCTTCAGATCCTGATTTTAATAATCTTGTAATCAACGAAAACGCAGTTTCAACTTCTTTTTCAGGACGTTCGCTTTCTGCAGGAACATGGTACTGGCGCATTGCTGCTGACTCAAGTACACAGGAACGTCAGGAACTTTCAATGCTTACTTCAGCAAGAAGTTTTACTGTAGCGCCTCCGCTTGATAAACCTCAGACTATTACCCCTGCAAACGTACAGACTGTAATCATTTACGAAAACAATCCGGTAACTTTCTCATGGCTTCCGGTAAAAGATGCTGAATATTATAAGTTCACTCTTTTCCTGGAAAACGGAACAGAAAATAATATAGTATACGAAAATCAGTATATTACTGATACAAAGCTCACATTGGATTTATACGCATACCAGAACAGTCCTTACCGCTGGACTGTAGAAGCTGCATCTGATGAATCTGCATATTCAACACGCCGTACAGGTTTACAGGAAGTACGCTACTTTACATTACGCAAGATTGTACTTGTTTCCCTTGATACGCCAACAAACGGCACAGTTTTTGATGGTGTTCAGGCTATAAAGAATCCTTCCAGCGTTAAATGGAGTACTGTAGAAAAAGTACAAAACTCCGTATTCCTTCTTTCAAAAGATGTAAAATCTTTGACAGAAAATAACAAGAATACAATTAAAATAAGAAATCCGGGAAGAACAATAAAACTGCCTCCTCTAAGAGAAGGCAACTGGTACTGGACTGTAAAAGCTACTAACAACGATGGTTTTGATATTTCAGCAAAAGTTCCAAAAATGTTTGAAATTACACCAATTCCAAAATTGCCGTCTCCTGATATCATTTCGCCGGAAGAAAATGCACTTATTGATGCAAAAATAATTAGAAAATCAAAAACAATTGATTTTAAGTGGCAGCCGGTTCAGGGAGCAGACAGCTACAGAATCAATTTCTATAAAACAGACTCTGATAAAAAGCGTAACAAACCGATTCAGACAATTGATATTCCTGACGGAAAGACAGAATATTCAATTCCTGTAAACGCTTTGAAAAAGGGAACTAACTACTGGGCACCAGAGGCCCTTTCGCATATTGAAAGTGGAGTTTTATTGCAGGAAGGAGAAACTGACATTCATACTTTAACAGTCAGCTTACCTGCCCTGAATAAACCTGTACTTGTAAATCCAGGGGAATTATATGCGAAATAGAAGATTTTTTTACAGCCTGCTTACACTTGCTTATTTTGCATTAATATCTTCTGTTTCTGCCCAGGAGCTTTTAAAAACCGAAGGAACAACAAAATATTATCATATAGAAAATACAGAAGAAGGAATTCCTGAATTCGTTCAGACTCTTGCATGGTTCAAGCAGGAAGACGTTCTTTATTATGACGTTCACATTGAACAGAAAACTGAAGACAATTCCTACAAAGAAATACTTACACTTGAAAAAGTAGAAGATAATTCTGTTGATATTAAGTTAAAACCAGGATTTTACCGCTACTATGTTATTGCCTATAACCTTTTGGAAGAGCCTGAAATCCGCTCAGAAATACTTAACTTTGAAATTTTACTTGCAATCCAGCCTGAAGTTGATTCTGTTTCTCCAAAGATTATCTATCTTGAAGAAATTAACAGCGGGTTCTTTACTCTAACCGGTAAAAACTTTTTGCCTGAAACTTTCTTCGACTTAAGGCTTTATTCTGATTCAGACCGCACAAAATATTCAAGTTCTGCTCCATTTGTAGGTAAACCTGTATTAAACAGCCATGGAACAAGAGCAGAAATCAAGTATGATGTTAACAGACTTGCTCCAGGTGATTATCAGTTTACGGCACAAAATCCGGGTGGCTTAAACAGTTCGCAGGAACTTATAATAAAATACCAGAAACCAATGGATTTAGACGTTTCAATAGGCTATCATCCTGCAATGGTAATAAAGGATTCTACTATCCCGGATTATTTTGACACAAATAAAATTCCTCTGGGTATTGGAGCAAAATTAACCTGGATTCCATTTAAGAAACGTTCAGGTTTTTACGGTATAGGAGTAAATCCTTCTTATTATATGCTTTCTGCTCAATATCCTGGATATAAAATTTCTACGAATATTTTTACAGCCCATTTAAACCTTGTTTACCAGTATCCGCTTATAAGAAATCACCTTACTTTTGAACTGCATGCAGGCGCAGGTATTTTACAGTTAAGGGATTTAAAACTTGAATTTAATTCTGGGTCAACCTCCCCTGCTTTAACATCAACCTATTATTCAGCTGATGCAGGACTTGCTTTTCAGTTATATGTACACAGACATACTTATGTTGAACTTCAGGCAGAATATATAATGTCAAAAGACAGTTCTTCTGCTATAGATTTATTTGCACCATCTCTATCAATAGGACATCAATTCTAGAGATCATCAATTCTGGTTTGACAAACAGCATAGCTTTTGCAATACTTAAACAGTACGATATACTTAAATTAAACTGTACGAGGTGAGACTATGAACAAAATCGGTTTTATTGGTGTTGGTATCATGGGAAAATCAATGGTCAGAAATCTTATGAAAGCTGGCTATGAATTACATATTTTTGCAAGAAACAAAGCTAAAGTTAACGATGTAATTGAAGAAGGTGCTCTTTTCTTTCCTACAATAAAAGAATGTGTTAAAGGATGCGATGCAGTAATTACAATTGTCGGATTTCCAAAAGACGTAGAAGAAGTTTATTTTAATCCCGGAAACATTTTTGACAGTGCTGAAAAAGGCGCAACTCTTATAGACATGACAACTACAAGCCCTACCCTTGCAGAAAGACTTTATGCAGAAGGCAAAAAAAGAGGTTTTCACGTAATGGATGCACCTGTTACCGGCGGTGATACAGGAGCAAGAAACGGAACACTTTCCATACTTGCCGGCGGTGATAAAGAAGATTTTGAAAAATGCCTCCATGTTTTTGAAGCAATGGGCACAAACATAAACTATCAGGGCAAAGCCGGTTGCGGTCAGCATGCAAAAATGGCAAACCAGATAATTATCGCTGGAACGCTTTCAGGCATTTGCGAAGCATTTTCATACGCAAAGGCAAAAGGCCTTAATCTAGATGTTCTTTTAAGATCAATTTCAACTGGAGCTGCAGGAAGCAAACAGCTTGATTCTTTTGGCAAAAAAATTATTGCCGGCGACTATGCACCAGGCTTTTTCTTAAAGCACTTTATAAAGGACATGTCTCTGGCTTTAGACGAAGCACAGAAAAGCAATCTTGACCTTGGGGTTTTAAGCAAAGTTTTACAGAACTATAAAGAACTTGAATCAAAAGGTAACGGAGACCTTGGAACTCAGGCTCTTATAAAATACTATCAGAAATAAGGACAGAATTAAGGACGCAGAAATATGAAAAACATTAATATAAAATTTCCATCTGGTAAAACCACCACAGCACCGGCAGGAATTACAGGCGCAGAATTATTGGATAATTTTGAACAGGACAAGGAATCGATTCTAGCTGTTCTCGTAAACAATTCATTGTTTTCACTTAACCAGCCTATTCCTTACAATGCCGAAATCGAACCTGTATTGGACTCAGACAAGCAGGGAGCCGCTGTTTACAGACGTTCATTGTGCTTTCTTCTTGCAGCTGCGGCACATAACATCTACCCGAAAGCTCACCTTTTAGTAGGCCACAGTCTTGGCTACGGCTATTATTATACGCTTGATACAGGCCGCAAAATTACAAAAGAAGAAATTTCTTCTCTTGAAGATGAAATGAAACGTCTTGTAAAAGAAGATATTTTAATTGAAACAGATGCCATAAGCTATAAAGATGCAAAAGAACTTTTTGCAAAACTTGAACTTACGGAAACAAGTAAACAGCTTAACTGTATTTGTCCGCCTTATATCAAAGTAAACAGGCTTGGCGATTTTTCTGACATGTTCTTCGGACCACTTGTACGCTCTACAGGCTGCCTGAAATACTTTAAACTTATGCCATACGATGAAAGTTTCCTTTTAAGGTTCCCGAATACTTCTAATCCGCATAAGCTTACAGAGTTTCATGATATTCCTACCCTTTTTTCAATTTACAGCAGATATAAAAAATGGGGTAAGCAGCTTGGCGTAACTTCTGCAGCTTCATTGAATGAACTTATAAAACAGAGAAACATAAACGAATTTATCTATACATGTGAAACATTCCAGACAAAATGTATTGCAGACATTGCCGATAAAATTCACGAAAGAAAAAAGGCAAAAGTTGTTTTAATTGCAGGTCCTTCAAGTTCCGGTAAAACAACAACTTCCATGAAACTTTCGCTGCAGCTTCAGGCGCTAGGTTACAGACCAAAGCTTATAAGCCTTGATAATTTTTATGTAGGCCGTGATAAAAATCCAAAAGATGAAAACGGCAATTATGATTATGAATGTCTTGAAGCTTTGGATATTCCGTTCTTGAATCAGCTTTTAAATGATTTATTCAATGGCAAAGAAGTAGAAATTCCTCAATACGATTTTGCAGCCGGTCAACGTTATTTTAACGGCACAAAGATGGTTTTAGGGCCAAACGATATTCTTATGCTTGAAGGAATTCACGGATTAAATGATAAGCTTACCCCGCTGATTGATCCGGAACTAAAGTTCAAGATTTATCTTTCTGCCTTAACACAGCTTAATCTTGATGACCACAACAGAATTTCTACAAGTGACAACCGCCTTATCCGCCGCATTGTAAGGGATTCAAATTTCCGTGGAAAAAGTGCACAGGATACAATTTCCATGTGGGACAATGTTCAGAAAGGCGAAAAGCTTCATATTTTCCCTTTCCAGGGAAATGCCGATGCAATGTTAAACACAGCTTTGGATTACGAACTTGCAGTTCTTAAAGTATATGCTGAACCTCTTTTACGTGCGGTAAATCCTTTGTGCAAAGAATATTCAGAAGCTGAACGTCTTTTGCGCTTCCTGAATAATTTTTCTACGATTCCTGCGACAGCAGTTCCGGCACGTTCAATCATAAGGGAATTTATCGGAGGAAGTGCTTTTAAGTATTAGGAATTCCGATAACGGGAAGTTACAATATCGTCGATTAAATTTTCTTCTTCCTGAAGTTTTTCCGAATTGTAACTTTCCAATTCCTTTTCACGAAGTTTTTGCAAAGAGGCAGTTTTTTTCATCTTTTCCTGAAGGATTTTTCTTTTCTGTTCTGTAACAAGTTTTGCTTTTGCTAGTTCTTCAAGGAGAAAGTTTTTCTGTGCTTCCAGCATAGAAAAAAACTGCCTCGCTGAAAGAATCGTCGCAAAATCAAGCGAACCTTCTATATTTTTTGCACACTGGGCATGCTGCATGGCAATCTGCTCAAGTTTATCAGTTATTTTCTGTTCTTCACCAAGCGCGATACCTAATTCAATTTCTGCCTGTTCCTGCTGAAAGTTTCTTATAGAAAGAACATCTTCCAGCTGAAAATTAAATTTCTTCATTTATATCCGCTGCGCCGGCTTTTACCTGCTCATCTGCAATCTGTGCCGTAGTTTTTATTACAAGCCCGGCATCTTCTCCATATTCATCAATAGGAATTTCGACTTCTGCAAGTACAGAAAGTTTATCCAGAGTATCGTCCATAGAGCAGCGTTCTGTTTCTTCCTGTTTTAAAAATGCTTCAATTGCCTCATGTTTTTCTATAGCTTTATCAATCGTTGCAGAATTTCCTTTCTGATAGTTTCCCGTTGTTATAAGAATTTCATTCGATGCATATGTAGAAATTAATTCTCGGATTGCACCGCATGCTTTTCTGGTCTGCAAGCCTGTAACGCGTCTTCCTAAACGGCTTATACTCTGCAAAACATCTATTGCAGGAAAATGGTTGCTTTGTGCCAGTGCACGGTTTAATACAATGTGTCCGTCCAAAGTTCCGCGAACCTTATCAGTAATAGGCTCATTCATATTATCACCGTCAACAAGAACCGTATAAAAAGCAGTAATTGTACCTTTATCATTTGTACCGGTTCGCTCAAGAAGTTTTGGAAGCATATCAAAAACGCTTGGCGGATATCCCTGCTGTGCCGGAGGTTCACCGTTGGCAAGACCAATTTCTCTTTGAGCCTGGGCAAAGCGGGTTACAGAGTCAAACATAAACATAACGTCTTTACCCTGATCACGGAAATACTCTGCAATAGCCGTAGCTACATAGGCTGCCCGCAGACGGCAGATAGAAGGCTGATCTCCTGTTGCAACAACGACAACAGAACGTTTTAAACCTTCTTCGCCTAAATCACGCTTAATAAAGTCCATAACTTCGCGGCCGCGTTCGCCTATAAGCGCAATTACGTTAATATCTGCATTTGTGTTTCTGGCAATCATACTGATAAGGGTAGATTTCCCGACACCAGAACCTGCAAAGATTCCCATACGCTGCCCTTTTGCAATTGTAAGCAAAGAATCTATTGCCCTTACGCCTGTTGTAATTCTACGGTCCGTTGGCTTTCTTGTCATAGGATTCGGCGGTTCTGCAATGGCTGGATAGAAAGTTTCTGCCCTTATTTCACCTAAGCCGTCATACGGATGACCTGTTGCATCTATTACACGGCCTAAAAGACCTTCTCCAACTCCTACCTGCAAAACAGAACCTGAACCAACAACTTCACAGCCTATTTCAATTCCTTTGGTATCACCAAAAGCAGTAAGCTTAACTGTAGTTCCAGAAAGTCCTACAACCTCTGCCATAAGTTCTGATTTTGTACTGGGAATTTTTATAGTACACATTTCGCCGATAACTGATCGAGGACCTGTACTTTCAATTTCAAGACCGTTTACCGCAGAGACATGCCCGATATAATGAATGGTTTCTGCACGTTTTACTTCATTTAAATATTTAGAAAAATCAAAATCCGCAGTATATGTCGATTTCATACCCACCCCCAAATCGACTAAAAACTAAGCATCTGGATTTATTGCATCAGATTTTGTAATTGTCTTAATTGGAGCAACTTCAAGAATCTTATCTTCAAGCTCTTTTAACTGACTGGAAATTCTTGCATCTATTGCGCCAAAGTCCGTTTCTACAATACAGCCGCCTTTTTCAACTGAAGAATCTTCAACAACACTGATGTTCTTTATATGCTCAACACGTTCAATAAAATCTCTTGTGTGTTCTGCGGTAAGTTTTACATCTTCAAGGTTTACACGTAAAATTACATCGCCACGGCCTTTAACCTTTTTTAATGCAAGAAGAACATTGTTCATAATAATACTCTTCTGGCTTTCAGAAAGAACTTTTACAACCTTTCTTGCCATAAGAATTACTAATTCAACTATCTGCTGTTCGGTCTCTTTAAGGATTTCTTCACGACGCTGCATAACAGCTTCAAGCACCGAATGAACTCTGCTTACAAGCCGGTCAGCTTCCTGTTTTCCAACTTCATAGCCTTCTTCATGGCCTTTATCAAAACCTTCTTTTGAAGATTTTTCTTCAAGCCTTGCCTGCTCGGCCTGAGCTTCTTCAATTATTTTCTGTGCCTGCTCCTGAGCATTTTTAATAATTTCTTCAGCAGTATCTTTTGCTTCCTGCTTTATAATCTGCGCCTGATTAGACTGATTCTTAACTTCTTCAAAAGCATCATTTTTGGCTTTTTCAACAATCGCATTGGCTTCTGCCTGAGCTTTATCAAGCATCTGCTTCTTTTCAGTTTCCCAACGAGCTTTAAATTCTTCTGCTTCACGCCTTAAATCATCTGCTGTAGGTCCTTCATAAACAGGTTCTTCTTCAACAACTTCTTCAACTTCCGGTTCATAATTATGAACCAGCTTAAGCATAACAGCTTCGGGACTCTTTTTAATTTCTGTCGGTCTGAATACAGTTTTTGCCATAATTGCTCCAAAAAAATTGCATTATCGTAAGAAATCCTGAAGAATCAAGTTACAAGCTCATCTTCACCAGAGCGTGCAATAACGATTTCTCCTGAATCTTCAAGGCGTCGGATTGTAGATACAATCTTCTGCTGAGATTCTTCAACGTCCTTCAAACGTACAGGTCCCATAAATTCCATATCTTCTTTCAACATGCTCGCTGCACGTTTAGACATGTTACGGAAAATCTTATCCTGTACTTCTGTATCAACAGATTTAAGCGCTTTTGACAATTCCTGTGTATCGACTTCGCGGAGAACTTTCTGAATGGCACGGTCGTCAAGCATAACAATATCTTCGAATACGAACATGCGCTTTTTAATTTCTTCAGCCAAATCAGGATCATCTTCTTCAAGAGATTCAATAATAGATTTTTCAGAAGAACGGTCAACAAGGTTAAGGATTTCAACAATGCTTTCAACACCACCGGCAGCCGTGTAGTCTTCTGAAGACAGAGTAGAAAGTTTCTTTTCAAGAACGCGTTCAACTTCGCGCAAAACGTCAGGAGAAGTACGATCCATAGTTGCAAGACGTTTGGAAACTTCAGCCTGCATATCTTCCGGCAAACTCTGCAAAATAATTGCAGCTTTATTCGGCTCAAGATAAGCAAGAATCAAGGCTATAGTCTGAGGATATTCCTGCTGAATAAAGTTCAACAAATGAGACGGATCTGTTCTACGGATAAAGTCGAAAGGACGAACCTGAAGTGAACTTGTAAGTCTGTTAATAATATCAACAGCTTTCTGACTACCTAAAGATTTTTCAAGAAGTTCACGGGCATAATCAATACCACCTGTTGTGATAAAGTTCTGCGCATTCATCAAATCCTGAAATTCTTCCAGAACAGCATCTTTAAAATCTGAATCAACTTTTTCAAGACGTGCAATTTCAAAAGTTAAGGTTTCAACTTCATCTTCACGAAGATGTTTCATAATATCGGAGGAAACATCACTTCCCAATGAAACAAGAAAGATAGCTGCTTTCTGGCGACCTGTAAGGCTTTTATAATCTTTAGAACCTTTCTTAGATGAGCCGCCGGATTTTGCCGCAGCTGCTGCAGTATTTTCAGCCATATTCCTATTCCTCCATCAACCAGGTACGAACAAGCATTGCAACGTCTTCCGGATGCTCTTTTGCCATGGCAATTGCATTTTCCTGAAGTTCTGCGCGTTTACGCTCTTCGACAGACATAGTAACTTCCATACCTTCTTCTTTTGCATCCCAAAGAGCCTGTTCTCTGGCAGACTGCTGTTTGCGAAGCAGTTCTTCTTCGCGCAGACGTTTTCTGCGCTCCACTTCTCTTGCAACAAATCTGAAAATAATAAACAAAAGCAGAACAAATGCCAAAGCACCAAGAATCATCAAAATAGTAGTTCTTGTCTGACGTGCCTTAAAGTATTCAGCATCTTCTTCATCATGCTGCACTGTACGGTCAAAAGCAATGTTAGTTACAGAAACAGAATCACCTCTTGCCCGATTATAGCCGATTGCATTACGTACATATTCGGCAAGCTGTTCCAAATCTTCTTTTGGAACAGGAGTGTATTCGCGGTCAATATGACCTTCTTCCGTAATTAAAGGATTATGATTTTTGTCATATTTAATTTTCCACGTACCGTCAACGTTCGCAGAAACTGTAATGCGGTCAATTCCAGGTCGCTTTTCTTTTTGAATATTCTTTGTATTAATTACATTATTCTGGGTTACGCCTGTTTCTGTAGATTTTCCAATCACATTTGACATGTCAGAATAAACCGGCGGAGTCTGTCCTTCCGTTCCGGCAGGGCCTTCAGGATTATAACCGGTTCCCTGCCATTCTTTTGTAACAGTCTGAACGGAAATCGGCAAAACATCACGTAATTCTGAATCATCATACGGAGTATCAGGATTATCAGCCTTTATAGTAATAGGACTGTATTCTGTTGCCTGTGTTTTTTCTTCAGACATATCCATGTCAATTTTTATGTTTAAATCACGTACACGGTCTTCTGAAAGTGTTGTCTGCAAGGCTTTTAATACCTTTGCCCTGTATTCGGCTTCAAGCTTTCTGATAAGTTTCTGTTCTTTTTCAGCCAAATCAACCTTATCAAAATCAGCCATGCTGTCAAAATCATTAAGGACAATTCCGTCTGAATCAGCAATACTAAGCTGTTCAGCCGAAAGGCCTTCAACAGCCTTCAAAATAATTTTTTGAATTCCAAGAACTCTTTTCCGGTTTGTAAGAAGATCGCTTCCCGGAACAACTTTAATAATTACGCTCGCCTTTGCAGGTTCACGTTCAGAAGCAAAAAGAGTTTTCTTTTCCGGGGTTATCTTAATATTTGCATAAGTAATATCAGACAAAGCTTCGATGTGCTGTTTAACAAGAGCTTCGGTTGCACGCTGCCATTGAACTTCGCGTTCAAAATCCGTTGTAGCCCAATTTGTCTTATCAAAAAATGCATACGGATTTACTGAGGCAGGAACTAAATCTTCTTCAATGAGCAAATCGCGCATTCTGAAAGCAGTCTGTTTATCCTGAACAGAAATATATCCGGCAGAATCAACCCACGAGTCAACATTTTCCCTGTCAAGGCGCGTAATGATTGCACTACGCACGGCTTCATCTGTAATTGGAGTACCAAAAAGACGAACGGTAGTCGGTTTAGAAGAAACATTGAGCAGAAGAACTATAGCAACTATAACGGCTGCGATAATTCCTGCAAGTATACCTTTTTGAATTATGGTCCATTTAGCCCATGACTCTTTTATATTTGTCACAAACTTTTTAAGCCATTCGTTCATCATCCCCTCCTATGAACGAATATACATTTTTACACTTTATTATATCACATGAATATAAAACTGAAAAGAGATAATTTTATTATTTATAATAATTTATAGAGTCTCACATACAATGCTGCGTTTTCAAAGATTACCGCATGGTTGTAATTTCTGACCAGCCTGTTGTCAAACGGTCAATTACAGTCTGCGCAATTGAAAGCGACATCTGTGCTTTTGCCATTGCAGTCGTTACATCATGAATGTCAACGGAATCAGGATCGGTAATAAGCTTTTTCTGAACATCGGCAACATCAAGCTGCTGCTGGTTAAGCATGTTAAGGGCATCCTTAAAAGACGCTCCCGCACTTACATTCGGCACAGCTGATTTTTCCCTGTTAAGATTCTGGGAAGATATATTTGAAATACTTTGTACGGTACCGGTTCCAAAATGAGCCGGATCTGTACGAGTCATCTGTAAAGTTCCAAATTCAGGTATTTTCATAGGCTAATTATACACAACTATTATTTTTTTTGCCACTTTTGCAGCAAAACTTTTACAGTTTTATTTTAACGTTGTTTATTCCAGCAAAATTATGCACGTCCTATTTCAAGGGCTGCATTAAACATTTCTTTTGCTCCCTGAATTACAGTTGTATTTGCTTCGTACGCTCTGGAAGAAGCAATTAAATCTACCATTTCATTTACGATGTTTACGTTCGGATATTCTACATATCCTTCGCGGGGGCCTGATTTTATTGCATCAGGATTTGTAGGATCATAAACCAATTTTCCTTCAGAAGTATCTTTTACAATTTCAAGTACACGGACTCCCTTTCCAGGACCGTTATCAAGATCTTCAGAAATAAAAGGTGTACGCCACTGAGGTTTTGAAGAAGCAATGGGCTGAAAAATTACTCTGGAGCGTTTAAAAGGTCCGCCTTCAGAAGTTCTGGTTGTTGTAGCGTTTGCAATATTATTTGAAATTACATCTGTACGAAGACGTTCTGCGCTTAATCCTGTTGCAGCAATGTTTATACTTGAAAAAATGCCCATTTTTTATTCCCCTCTATTTATTTTCTTATAGCAGTTTTTACCTGCGAAAATTCAAAATTTTCAAGCTGTGTCAAAAGCTGGTACTGAAGCTGAATTTTCAATACATTCATTGCTTCGGCTTCTGCATCAACATTATTTCCGTTAGGTTTTGAGGTAGTTGTATAATCAAGAACACGACGAGGTTCAACAGAACGCCAGTCCTGAACATTATTTAAAGCAAAATGTCTTGAATCCGTTCTTGTTAGTTGAAAGCCTGTATTTGCTTCTTTTTCAGAATCAAAAGCACGTTTAAGTTCACTTTCAAAATTGACTACAGAACGCTTGAAATTAGGAACTTCAGAATTTGCCATGTTATTGGCTGTTACCTGATACCGCAAAGAATTAACATCAAGAGCTTTCTGTAAAAGGTCAATTGACTGCATAAAACTTTTCATATCTGCCTCTTATTTATATTTTCGGAATAAAAAAATCAGGGTTTAGAAAAAAAAGCACGGTAGAATTATCTACCATGCTTTTTCAGATTTGCTATATTTTTATTCGGTAAGAAAAATCGACCTGTAGATTCGACCAGCAGGTTCGCCCGGCAGGTTCGACATGCAGATTCGTCTGGCAGGATCGCCCCGTAAATTCGACCGACAGGTTCAACCTGTATATTCGAGCTGCAGATTTGGCCGGCAAACTACAGAATATATCGTGATAAATCCTGATTCTGAGAAATGTCCTTTAACTTTTCATCAACATAGGATGCATCAATGGAAATTGTTTCACCTTTATGCTCATCAGCTGAAAAAGAAATTTCATCCAGAACTTTTTCCATAATTGTATGGAGACGACGCGCACCGATATTTTCGCTCTTAGAATTTACTTCTTCTCCCAGTACGCTCATTCGCTCAATCGCATCATCGGTAAACTTTATTGTTACACCTTCGGTCGAAAGAAGAGCCGTATACTGGAAAGTTAAGGAATTTTTCGGTTCTGTTAAAATCCGCTTAAAATCATCTTTATTCAAGGATTCTAGCTCTACACGAAGAGGAAAACGTCCCTGAAGTTCAGGAATCAGGTCACTCGGCGCTGCTACACTAAATGCACCGGCTGCAATAAACAGAATGTGAGTTGTATCTACAACGCCCCATTTTGTATTTACATTTGATCCTTCAACAATAGGAAGAATATCGCGCTGAACACCTTCACGAGAAACATCCTGACCGCCATGCTCACCTTTTACGGCAATTTTATCAATTTCATCGATAAAGATAATTCCGGACTGTTCTACACGATTTTTTGCTATATCTGCAATTTTGTCGTGGTCAACCATACCGTCAAGAACTTCTTCAGTTAAAATTCTACGGGCTTCGTTAACCGTAACGGTTCGCCGATGACTCCGGCCGCCGCCAAACATAGCCGTAAGATTCTGAATTCCATTTTCCAAATCTTCCATGTTGCCGCCGGCAATAATTTCCATTCCGGAAATTGTAGGAGCCTTTCTTGAAATTTCAATTTCAACTTCGCGGTCTTCCAGCTTGCCTTCACGAAGCATCTGCCTGAATTTTTCACGGGTAGCAGAAGTTGAATCAGATGCTTTTTCTTCTGCAGGAACAAGCACCTTGTCCTGTTCTGATGCGGCGGCCGGCGCAGAAGAGTTTTCCGTAGCGTTTGAATTTTTATTTCCGAAAATACTTCCTAAAACAGAAGAACCTTTCGCAGGCTTTTTACCGCTGCCCGGCAAAAGTAAATCAAGAAGTTTCTCTTCTACTTTAGGACCGCATTTTTCGCGCATGGAATCCTGCATTTCTGATTTTACATCGTTATAGCCTACAGCCATTAAATCACGAATCATTGATTCAACATCGCGACCGACATATCCAACTTCTGTATATTTTGTCGCTTCAACTTTTAAAAACGGTGCGTTGCACAATTTAGCAAGGCGGCGCGCAATTTCTGTTTTACCAACTCCTGTAGGTCCAATCATTAAAATATTTTTTGGGGCTATTTCGTCACGAATGTCTTCCGGCAACTTTAATCTTCTTGCACGGTTTCTTAAGGCAACTGCCACTGCACGCTTTGCCTTATGCTGTCCAATTACATACTGGTCAAGCTTTTCTACAATCTGACGCGGTGTAAGGTCGTCCATTACAATTCCTCCACAACGACATTTGAATTAGTGTATATACAAATATTTCCTGCAATTTTCAGGCTTTTTTCTGCAATTTCCCTTGCGGTAAAATCTGAACTTTCCATATAGGCAAGAGCTGCTGCGTAAGCATAATTTCCACCCGAGCCGATAGCAAGAATGTCCGTTTCAGGTTCAATTACATCTCCGCTGCCGGAAATCAATAGAATTTTATCTTTATTGGCAACAAGAAGAAGAGCTTCAAGCTTACTCATCGTTCTGTCTGTACGCCACTGTTTTGCAAGTTCTACAGCAGAACGTGTTAAATCACCATTATATTCTTTTAATTTTGTTTCGAATTTATCAAAAAGAGTAAAAGCATCTGCCGTTGCACCGGCAAACCCTGTAAGGACTTTTCCATCAAAAATTCTGCGGACTTTGCGGGCATTACCCTTCATCACTGTATTTCCCATTGTTACCTGACCATCACCGGCCATAGCAACTTTTCCATCTTTTTTAACCGCAATAACCGTTGTACTACGGATTTTTTCAAACTGTTCACTCATTTTTTGGTTCCTCCATGGGGATGAGCCCTGTTATATATTTCTATCAGTTTATCTGTTGTAATATGCGTATAACGCTGTGTCGTAGAAATGTTTGAATGTCCAAGCATTTCCTGCACAAGCCTTACATCTGCTCCGTTAGAAAGCATTTGCGTTGCAAAAGTATGGCGGAACGCATGCGGCGAAACATGGTGATTCACACCTTCAACACCTGAATAGCGCGAAATTATCCAGCGCATGCCTTCGTCCGTAAGTTTTTTGCCGTTCTGGTTTACAAAAACTTCTTTTACTGTATCTTTCCGCCCGTTAGAGCTAAAACGTTTTTTGCGATCTTCAAGATAAAGTTTTAAAGCATTTCTTGCATCCTGAGCAAAATAAACACGCCTGTCTTTGCTTCCTTTTCCAGTAACGATTGCCGATTCAAAATCCCCGGAAAAATCTTCAAGCTTTAAATTTGCAATTTCACTTATACGGCAGCCGGAAGAATAAAGCATTTCAAAAAGAGCCTTATCACGACTTTCCCACAAAAGTTCTTTTTTTTCGGGAGCATTGCAAAGTTTATCTACTTCTGCATTTGTCATAAAGACAGGCAGATGCTTTGGCATTTTTACTGTCTTTAATTCAAGCGCAACATTATTCTGAATATACTGAAATTTTCTGCAATAGGCAAATAAAGAACGAACAGAAGCAATGAATCTGTTTATTGAAGAAGAAACCCGTTTTTTTCTTGAAAGTTCTCCTATGCAGTAACGCAAATCTTCCAGAGTTATATCAGAAACTTTTACATCACTGCCAAGAAAATTCTGAAGGACAGATAAATCATTTCTGTAAGATACTATTGTATTTTCAGAAAGTCCACGGACAGTCTGTTCATACAAAAGAAATTCTTCGCAGGCATCTTTCAAAAAAGTTATTTTTTCACTACTCATCTGAATAAATTACAAGAGCAGCCGTAAAACCTGCCTTTATTTTCCTTCTTCATCTTCAGCTGAATGCAGATAATCGCAGTCAGGATTTATACAGGCCTTATACGAACCGTTCTTTTTGTCGAATTTTTCAACAAGGAACCAGCCGCATTTCGGACAATACTGGTCAGGCAGCGGTTTAAAATGCGAAATAAAACTGCATGTCGGATAATTCGTACAACCATAAAATTCTTTTCCACGACCTTTGGCTTTACGTACAACAATATCGCCTGTACAGCCAGGAACAGGGCATTTTGCAAGCGGAATTGCCTTTGTATTATGGCATTCCGGGAATCCTGAACAGGCAAGGAAAAATCCAAATCGGCCTAGTTTTTTAACCATCGGTTTTCCACATTTTTCGCAAACCTGTTCTGTAGGTTCATCAAAAATGCCTTTCATACTTTCCTGAGTTTCAAGAACTTCATCTACGCGCTTTTTGAATGGCGAATAAAAATCACCAATCATCTCGTTCCAGACAAGTTCATGGTTTTCAACTTTATCAAGATTTGTTTCAAAATCAGCTGTAAAACCTTCACTTATTACAGTAGGAAAGGCTTCAATTAAAATCTTGTTTATAATACGTCCAAGCTGGGTTGGAACAAGCTGCTTGTTACTTCTTGTAACATAGTACCGGTCAAGCAATACAGAAATTATAGGTGCATACGTTGAAGGTCTGCCGATTCCCTTTTCTTCCAGAGTTTTTACGATTGAAGCATCAGTGTAACGGGCAGGTCCCTGAGTAAAATGCTGGTCCGGATGGAATGATTCTGCCTGTATTTTTTCACCTTCTTTTAACGAAGGAAGATTTCCTGTTACTTCTTCTTTTGAAGAAAGAAGTTTTATTACACTGTAAAAACCTTTTTCTATAATCTTTGAAACTGACAGGCGGAATACAGCATCTCCGGCAGTAATTTCAAGACTTGTTGTCCTTGTTTTTGCATTTGTCATCTGGCTGGAAACAAAGCGTTCCCAAACAATCGTATAAAGGCGAAGCTGGTCGCGGCTTAAATATTCTTTTACAGAATCCGGTGTATAGCTTGTATAGGTCGGACGGATACCTTCATGCGCATCCTGTGCACCTTTGCCAACTGAATAATGAATAGGCTCCGGTGAAAGCTCATTCGGGAAATTCTTTGAAAGCCAGTCACGTACATCATCCAAAGCAGTTTGAGAAATACGCACGGAATCAGTACGCATGTATGTAATTAAACCTACACGGTTGGAGCCGATATTTACGCCTTCGTAAAGCTGCTGGGCTATCTGCATGGTTTTTCTTGAAGTAAAGCCAAGACGATTTGCAGCAGCCTGCTGTAATGTTGAAGTTGTAAACGGAGGGCGAGGTTTTACGCTTTTATCCGTATATTTTATTCCTTTAACAATACAGTCAGAAGATTTTATTTTTTCGATAATCTCATTAACTTCTTTTTCGTTTTTAAGTTCAGGTTTTTCACCCTTATAAAGAACCAGCTGACCGGAAAACTTTGTCTTTCCTTTAGAAAAATCCGCGTCTAAAGTCCAGTATTCAGTTGGAATAAAGTCTTCTACCTCTTTTTCTCTTTCACAGATAATGCGCAGTGCAACTGACTGTACGCGGCCGGCAGAAAGCCCGTTCTTAACTTTTTTCCATAGAATAGGACTTAAGTTATACCCTACAAGCCGGTCCAATACACGGCGGGCTTTCTGTGCATTTACTTTATCTTCTTCAATATCACCGGGATTTTTTACAGCTGCTTTGATTGCAGGAGGTGTAATTTCATTAAATACAATACGGCTGATTTTTGCATCGGTTTTATCCTGCAGGGCATTGCGCAGATGCCATGCAATGGCTTCTCCTTCGCGGTCGTTATCACTTGCCAGCAGAACTTCTGTAGAATTTTTTGCATCTTTCTGAAGTTCCTTTAACAGTTTTGCACGGCCTCTGACGGTTATATATTCAGGCTGAAAATCATTTTCAATATCAATTGCCATTCTGGATTTAGGGAGGTCAATAAGATGCCCCATTGAAGCCTTTACTGTGTAGCCAGTTCCCAGGTATTTTTCAATCGTGTGAGCTTTTGCAGGAGATTCTACGATTACAAGTGTAGAACGTTTTTTTGTTGCCTTTTTTGATGTTGATGTCTTTTTTGATGTTGATGTTTTTTTTGATGTTGCCATCAGACACCCTCCAAATTTAAGCTTAACTGCAGACTGTGCTTTCCGGGCAAGTCGCTCATGCAAGCCTTATATTCTTCATAATTCTTTATAACCGGCGCACCAGATTCAATATAAGATTGAATATTCCGCGCAAGTTTGCTTTTCTTCTGTTCCTTACAAAATACTTGTGTTTTCAATTTATGTAAAGCCAAATCTGAAACTTTCTGTGCCTCTGCAGAAATTGCACTTTCATGGAATACAACATCACGGTTGTAGCCAAGCGCAAAATCAGCTGTAATTAAAGCACCACTTCCAACAGGAGCTTGAATCACCACCGTAGCTTCAGCTAATCCTGCAATAATCCGGTTGCGCTGAACATATCTGAACGGTAAAGATTCCGTTCCCGGAGCATACTCACTTAAAATGCATCCGCCAGACTGAAGAATATGTTCTGCAAGTTTTCTGTTACTTAAAGGAACAACAGCATCAATTCCGCATGGCAAAACCGCAGCTGTTTTTCCGCAATCGCAGGCCTTTTCATAATTGTCCGCCATAGAATCAAAAGCGGCACAAACAGCACCCTTGTGAGCCTTGCAATCCGCACCAAAGGCAAGACCAGAAACTACAGTCTGTCCGCTCATTGCCGCATCATAGCCAAAAGCATAAGCAGCTTCTGCTCCGTCTGGAGTAAGATGCCTCGTTCCAACTACTGATACGCATTTTTTATTCAGTACAGAAATATTTCCTCTATAAAACAAGACAAATGGAAAATCAGGAATTTCTTTCAGCAATTGAGGATATTCCTTATCTTCATAAATGCAGTATGAAATTTTCCTTGCATTTAAAATAGCCGCAGAAATTTTTGCATCATGCAAAACAGAAACACCGTCAAATTTTGCATGCCTATGAGATTTTCCTGTAAGCGATTCAATAGCTTTTAAAGAAAGTAACGCAATAGCATTAGAGCTGTCAAGTTTTTTAAATAAAATATTCTTCTCATACTGATTTAAAAAACTAATACTTGAGAGGGCACAAATTATAATGTCTTTTTCAGTTACTGGCATAAGCTGCGTCTAAAACAATCCGTTTATTCGCCTCAGCTTCCTTTTTACGTTCTTCAGACTTTGTCGTCGCTATGATTTTATCATACATAGAAACTGCTTTATCAAATTCATAGGTTGAATAATAAGCCCTTGCAAGAACAAACATTGCATCAATACTTCTTGTTTCAATCGTAAGCATTTTTTCCAGTAATGGAACAGCTTTCTCAGGTTCGTCTAATTCAAACACATACAAAACAGAAAGTCCGTACAATGCTCTGGCATACCTTGGCTCTATTCTTATAGCTTCCGAATACGCATTTTCTGCAAGTTTTAAGTAATTTTTTTTCTTATTTGATGAACCGGTTGCTTCATAGTCAAGCGCAGAATGTGACATATAGCCGGCACAAAGCCCAACATAATAATAAAGATTCTGATTCTGAGGATAATATTCAAGCGCAGTCTGAAAAGTCTTTAAAGCTTCTCCATACATTTTTGCGTCAAGATAACGCGTGGCAAGGATTTTATACCATATGCCGATCTGGGCATTTGCAAGCTGCAAGTCAGCAGCCCTGTTCTGGTATTTTTTTATTGCAGCCTTTAATTCTTCAACTGTTGTAGGACTTTGTACTCCTTCTTCAAGATGCTGCATGCGGATAATAGTTTTACTCGATTTCTGACAGCCTGTTACACTAAAAAATACAATAAAAACCAGTAAAATCATCAGACTACTTTTTTTCATTTTTCCCACCTTTTTATTCACTGCTGTTTTCCGGCATCCCCATGTCCCGGAAAATATTGTTCATGCATTTTTTTAAGCTGTTCATCATTTACATGGGTATAAATCTGAGTTGTCGCAAGATCACTGTGTCCCAGCAATTCCTGAACAGAACGCAAATCAGCCCCTCCGGCCAGAAGATGCGTTGCAAACGAATGGCGCAAAGTATGAACCTTTGCGTTAACTCCGGAAACAATTTCAAGTTCTCTGAAACGTTTCCATATTCCTTTTCTGGAAATAGGATTGCCCTGATAATTTACAAAAACTTCGGCCGTTATTTTTTGTCCGACAAGTAAAGGCCTAGCTTCTGTAAAATATTTTTCAAGCCAGAAAAAAGCGGTTTCTCCAAATGGCACAAGCCGCTCTTTATCTCCTTTTCCATGAACCATCAAAATCCGTTCCTGCATGTGAAGGTTTCCTATAAGCAAAGAAGAAGCTTCGCTTATACGTAAACCGCAGGAATAAATAACTTCAAACAATGCCCTGTCTCGAATTCCAAGGGCATCAGAGGTGTCAATGGCAGCAAGCAGTTTTTCTATCTGCTGTTCAGAAAGAACTCTTGGTAACGGCCTTGAAGCTTTCGGGCGGTCAAGCAGCAAGGCAGTATTTTCTTTCCAGTAATTCATTCGTACAAGATACGAACCAAGAGAACGTAAAGCAGAAATATCTTTTGCAAGCGTAAGTTCAGAACATCCGCAGGTTCTTCTCCATGCAAGATAATAGAGAAGATTCTGCGCACTTACATCAGAAAGTTTTAACTGCTCTTTTTGACACCATGTAAAAAATTCATTTACAGCAATCTTATAAGTTTCAGCCGTCTGAACAGAACGTCTGCCGACCATCATAAGATCGTTGCAAAATCTTGAAAGCATAACCTGAACAGTCAGCTTCTCTTTATCCATAGAATCATTCTGTTGCCAGATTAATTGTTCTGCTTAAACCTGCATTTCTCCAGCAGGCCGGCTGATTAATATCATTAGCGGCAACGCTAAAACCTGCCGGCGGAGTCAAAGAAATTGTAGACTGTTTTACAGGTTCTTTAGAAAATGCATTACCCAATGTTGGTACAGAAGAAGCATTTATCCTTGAAACAGCAGGTTCTGTATGATCATCAATATCATCAAACAACAGCCCGTTTGATTCCTGTTTTGTTACCTTTGTTGCAAGAATTGACGAAGCCGGCTTTGCGCTTGGTTTTAAAAGACTTTGGAAATCTCCATAGTCCATTACATTTTCATTAGAAACAATCTTCTTTTCTGTTAAAACTTCAACAGGTTTTTCTTCAGTACGGGAAGTAGAATCAGCGAAACCCGTCGCAATTACTGTAACGGTTACAGAATCACCCATTTCAGGGTCAGTTACCTGTCCCCAAAATACAGAAACTGCAGGATCAGCAGAAGCTGTTATGATTTTTATAATTTCATCAATTTCTGCCACGGAAAATTCTTCGCTGGAGCAGATGTTTATTATTACATTTTTGGCACCATCAATACTTGTTTCTTCAAGCATCGGGTTTTTTATAGCACGCGTTGCAGCATCTACTGCGCGGTTTTCACCACTTCCTGTTCCTTCACCAAATAAAACATTTCCCTGTCCCTGCATTGCCCTTCTGACATCTGCAAAATCAATATTTACATCGCCTGTTAAAGAAATTATTTTTGAAATACCTTCAACACCCTGACGCAAAACATCATCGGCTAAAATAAAGGCATCTTTAAAAGACATTTTTTTATCATTCAGTTTTAAAAGCTGCTGATTTGGAATAACAATCACTGAATCAACTGATTTACGGAATTTTGCAATTCCTTCATCAGCTACCTGACGGCGCATTTTTCCTTCAAAATCAAATGGAAGTGTAACAACACCTACAGTAAGGATTCCCATTTCTCTGGCAATATCAGCAACAACAGGGGCTGAACCGGTTCCTGTTCCACCACCCATTCCGGCTGTTATAAATACCATGTCTGCGCCTTTTAAGGCATTTGCAATTGCTTCACGGTCTTCTTCTGCGGCTTTTTCACCGATTTCAGGACAAAAACCTGCTCCCAACCCACCGGTAAGTTTCTGACCGACAGCAAGTTTTATAGGAGCTTTAGAGCGATTTAATGCCTGAACATCAGTATTCAGCACAATAAAATCAACATTTTCGATATTGGCATCAATCATGCGGTTAACGGCATTTGATCCGCCGCCACCACAGCCAATAACCTTCATTACCGTTGGACTTCTTTCCAATTTGTTTTCTACAACTGAGACTTCAAACATATTTCCTCCACCCATGGAAATATAAATATTTTTAGCAGGAAGCATCTAAATGCTTGCCGAACTAATCACTTTTTTATTCAGAAAAAACTAAAAAAACAGATTTTTAAGTTTTTTCCATACAGGCTCTTTTTCTGATGCCTGTCCGGCTTTTACAGCCTCCGTACTCCGTTTTTTCTTTTTTCCATCCCGACCGGCGTTCATATTTTTATTGCTCGTAATAAGACCTATTACCGTAGCACAGTCCGGGCGGCGGTACTCTTCTTCTACACCGCCAAGTTTTTCAGGTAAACCAAGGCGCACAGCTGTTGTTCCAAACACATTCTGAGCCAGTTCAACAACACCATTCATCTGGGCTCCCCCACCCGTAAGAATAATGTTGCCGGAAAGCTGTGTTAAATTTGCCTTATGAACGACGGCGCTCCTAACCATAGAAAAGATTTCTTCAACACGAGGCTGAATAATCTGACACAATTCAGACGTACTTGTTTCTTCCGGCGGTCTTCCGCCAATTCCAGGAAGAATTACCTGAACATCATTTTCTATTCCAGGAAGCCAGCAGCAACCGGAATTTATCTTAATTTTTTCCGCTTCTGCACTTGGTATTCCCTTTACAATGGCAATATCGTTTGTAACAAGATTTCCACCTACAGGAATTGAAGCAGAGCATACGGGTGCACCATGCATAAGTACAAGAACATCTGTTGTACCGGCTCCCATATCTATAAGAATTGAACCAAGCTCCATTTCATCATCGTGCATTACTGCCTGAGATGCAGCAAGAGTTTTCAGCATTACGCCGTCAAGACGATAATTTGCACGGTTTACACAACTTCTTATATTCGTAACGGCAGTTTTAGAAGCCGTAACGATGTGAACATCGGCTTTAAGCCTTGCCCCGATTGTATTTAACGGTTTATTTATTCCGTAAGAAAGATTATCTACAAAATATTCCCGCGGAATGATATGAAGCATTTCACGATCCAACGGAATGTAAACGGCGGTAGCCATTTCAATAGCACGATCTATATCGCTCTGAGTAATTTCCCTGCGACCTTTACCATGAGAAGCAATAGCTGCAGAACCAGCCTGATTAAGGCTT